>NZ_JAOART010000049.1 GCF_025210435.1 Anaeromicrobium sp. | reverse complement strand
TGTTAGCTGTTAGCTGTTAGCTGTTAGCTGTTAGCTGTTAGCTGTTAGCTGTTACGATTGTAGTATTTTAATGACTTTTTATCAAATTCTTTTTTTACTGCTGACTGCTAGCCGCCGACCGCTAACCATTTCCTGCTAGCTAATTTTCCCCATTACTTCCTTCTTCATTCCCTCTAACTTCTTATCTGCTTCTTTCTGAGTTTTTCCACATACGGAGAAGTATATTTTTATCTTTGGCTCTGTTCCTGATGGTCTTACGCAGAACCAGCTTTCATCTTCTAGGGTAAAGTGTAATACATTAGATTCTGGTAATAATATTTCAGACTCTAAACTATCAATTAAGTTTATTTTTTTACTAGTTTTGTAATCTGCAAATGTTTTTATCCTTCTATTATCTATAATTTTAGGAGGATTACTTCTAAATTCTTCTATAATAGATGCAATCTTTTCCATACCTTCTTTTCCAGCCATTTTTATGGATACTAAATCTTCCTTAAAATATCCATATTTTTCATATAGATTGACAAGGGCATCATATAAATTCATACCTTTAGTCTTATAATATGCTGCCATTTCACATATTAGCATGGAAGCTATAACAGCGTCTTTATCTCTTACGAAGGTTCCAGCTAAATATCCGTAACTTTCTTCATATCCAAATAAGAACTCTTTAGAATTATTTTCTTCAAACTCACCTATTTTTTCTCCTATAAACTTAAATCCTGTTAGAGTATCTATTGTGCTTATATCAAATGCCTCTCCTATTTTTTCTCCCATTTTACTAGTTACTATGGTCTTTATTAATACTCCATTAGATGGTAACTCATCCTTTTCTTTTAAACTAGTTAAAATATAATCTATTAGTAATGCTCCCGTTTGGTTTCCATTTAATATTTTGTACTCTCCCCTATTATCTTTTACTACAGCACCAACCCTATCACAATCTGGATCTGTTCCTAAAAGAAGATCAGCATGAACTTCTTCTCCTAACTTAATTGCAAGTTCAAAGGCTGCTCTTTCTTCTGGATTTGGAGATACTACTGTACTAAAGTTAGGATCTGGTAATTCTTGTTCTTTAACTACATATACATTTTCATATCCTAGTTCATCTAATACTCTTCTAACTGGCATGTTTCCAGTACCATGAAGTGGAGTATATACTATTTTTATGTCTTTATCCACATTTTCTCTTAGGGATAATTCTTTTACTTTATCTATATATACTTTGTCTATTTCACTACCTATTACTTCTAATAAGCCTTTAGTTTTAGATTCTTCTTTATCTATGTATTTAACTTTTTCATAGTCATCAACCTTATTTACTTCATCTATTACTATTTTAGCCTCATGGGGTACTAGCTGACACCCATCAGATCCATAGACCTTATATCCATTATATTCTTTTGGATTGTGGCTTGCCGTTAGAACTATTCCACCATTACAATTTAAATGTCTCACTGCAAAGGATAGTTCTGGAGTAGTTCTTAAGGATTCAAATACATATGCCTTTATATTATTGGCTGCTAGTACGCAAGCTGCTTCATAGGCAAAGTCTGGTGACATATGGCGAGAATCGTAGGCTATGACTACTTTGTTATTGTCTTTTCTTTTTAGTAAATAATTAGCCAATCCTTGTGTAGCACGTCTTACAGTGTATTTGTTCATTCTGTTAGTACCTGCCCCAATGATTCCACGAAGTCCTCCTGTACCAAATTCTAGGTCTTTATAGAATCTATCTTCAATTTCTTTATCATCTGTTATGTTTTTTAATTCATTTGTAGTTTCTTCGTCTATAGATGTACTATTTAACCATCCCTTATATTTATCTAAATAATCCATGCTCTACCTCCAATTGTTAAAATTTTTACACTATTTTATTATATATTATATTAACGTAGTTTTGTAGGGAAAATAAAAACACTCTCTTTTATGTACGAGAATGTTTTTCGTTTTAGGCATATAAAAAAAATAAACTAGCCAATTTCCTGAGGGGTTTGGATTATTTTCAAGGCATGGGGAGCGAGCATATTAAACATATGTAAGCGATTCCATAACGAGGAAAACAATTCAAATAACCAGTAAAATGACTAATTTTTTTTTTGAATATGCCTTATCTAACTTATCTTTATTGCTTTTATCTTTTATATATTATTTTTGCAAATTCATCTATATGTTCTCTTAACCCATCATGCTTTAAAGATTCATAATGTATCACATCAAAATAATATGGTAAGGGTAATTCCTCATTTAACTTTATACTTATCTCATTTACCATTTCTTTTGTTATATTTTCACCATAGATTACCAAATCCACATCAGAACCATTTTTATAATTTCCCATGGCACGGCTACCAAAAATAGCAGTTTTTTCAACTTGTTCTTTTTCCCATAAGGTATTAATAATTAATTCCATGCTTTTGGGTTTTATTCCAAAATTCATATTTTCTCTCCTAACAAATTATATACTTCATATATGGCCTTATAGTATTCCTCTTTTATCTTTGTTATGGCAAAATTAAATCTCTCTTCATCATAAGTATGTGCCAATAGATTTATCTTTTCTAGCATGTCCATCCACACTTCTCCATCTTCAATAAGTCCATAGTGAAATGCCGCCTTAATTACCTCTCTTGGAAATTTCACCTCTACTTCTTGTGATTCTAAGTAATCTTTTAATGTTTTCCAAGCAAGTTCAAAGGTGTACTCAAATCTCTGAATTAGCCCTTCTTTCTCAAGAATGCTTAATTTATTAAAATCTATAATTGCAGCATGTAGCTGTTTATATGCTCTATTAAAATTTTCAAATCGTTGACGCCATTGTATATCTTTATGACTCATGTATGCAATTGCCTCCTACAGTTTATATATTTTTATTTAATTATGTCACATTTATTTTTTCTTATAAATGTTGTTACCAATCGAGTAGGAGCTAAATAATTATTTTATTTAGCGTCCTCTCACACCACCGTACGTACGGTTCCGTATACGGCGGTTCAATAGAATTAACATACTCGTGCATATGTTTCTGCTAAGGACATTAATCCTGAATTCTTTAGTCTTGCATTAGTAATAGTTCTTCCTAAGATTGGGCTGTTGGCTACTCGCCAATAGCCTTTTCTTGTATTTGCAAATTCCCACGCCTTATTTTTATTTAATCCCAATCTTTGAAGATTTTTATATTTTGTTTTTATCTTCTTCCACTGTTTCCAATAACACATTCGAATTTGCCTTCTTAACCATTCATCTAATTTTTTTTAATTTATTTTTCATTCTAGCCAGTTTGAAGTAATTAATCCAGCCCACTATTACCTGTTTGATCTTTAGGTAAGCTGTTCTGATATTTCCTATCCTACTTCTTCCAGTTAAATATTTAATCTTTTCTTTTAGTTTCTTGACTGACTTTTCATGAACTCTAAATTCCACTCCACCTTTAACATTGTAGAATGAGTATCCTAAAAATTTCAGTTTCCATGGTCTACCAACTTTACTTTTTTCCTTGTTCACAGTTAATTTGAGTTTTTCTTCAATATATTTTGTTATACTTTTCATTACTCTGTTAGCAGCTTTTCTACTTTTAACATATATATTACAGTAAGTAGACCAAGGGAACCTCCCCCTTAGTCCCTCTCAGAACCGTACGTGAACCTCTCAGCTCATACGGCTCCCATCATCCAGCTGTTGGTAATATCCCAAATTTCCAGTGTGCAAACAATTTTCTATCTCTTTTCGCA
>NZ_JAOART010000048.1 GCF_025210435.1 Anaeromicrobium sp. | reverse complement strand
TTATTTCACTTTTTCCATCTTGTTTCCCTACTAATCCTCCTACATAATTATTACCCTTTACATCTATATTCTCTATTACTATATTCTTTAACTTTCCTCCTGATACACGTCCAAATAGTCCTATATAGTCACTTCCACTTTTATTTATGACTAAATTCTTTATCTTATGTCCTTGTCCGTCTACACTCCCTGTAAATGGAGCTCCGTTTCCTCCTATTACATCCCATTCTTCTCCTTGTATATCTATATCTGCTACTATTTTGTAGTAGGCACTTAATTCATTCTTTATATTATTTAATTGCTCCTTCGTCCTTATTAGATATGGATTTTCTTCTGTTCCATCTCCTGTATTTAATTCTATTATGACAGTAACTTCATCACTCCATGGCCCAGTAGTATCTTCTTTTATTGCCCTTACTCTGTATGAATGTTTTACTCCAACTTTTGCTTTTTCATGTATATAGGTAGTTTTATCTCCATTGTTTATAACTTTCCCGTCTACTTCAATTTCATAACTAGTGACCCCACTAACTTTTCCCCAGTTTATTGTTATATTATCATCATTAATTTCTTTCACAAGATTTTCTACTTTTTCCACCGTTATTATCGACGCTATTTCTTCATATACTGCTCCTGTAATAGTTGTGCTCTCTTTTTCTTCCTGGTAAACTGAATTACTTACAGTTACTTCATTTCTACCTTTTAGTTTGTCAGTTGCCTCTGCAAACCCATTTACAAGTAACACATTTGATAACATTAAAAAGCATAACAGAACGGACATTATTCTTTTAAATTTCATTAAAATACCTCCTCAACTATTTTTATTTCTCCATGATTAAATTAATAATCATAGAATATTTTTTGCAACTCCCTTTCAACTAAATATTAATATTCCCCTTTAAATATCACTCCTTCATTTTTTCTATTTCTCTTTCTTCCTCCAATGTCAAAACAGAAAAATATTTGTGTTAAAATGTTACTATTTTGTATTATTTTGTATATTTTGTCAATTATTACAATAATATCATGTGAAATTTATATTTTTCAAGCACATTTACTAATAGTGATTTTTTTAGGTCTATAGCACTATTAAGTTTTGTGTTTTTTTGACGAAACATGTCAGTCATCATTTCATATGGTTTATCAAGCGTGTTTATTATCCATAAAAAAGGTAGAAAAAAGAGCACTTCCAATATAAAATATTTGATATGTAGCCACACAAATATTTTATATTGGAAGTGCTCATCATGAAAAAGAATAACACTATTTGATAGGTTATACTTAATTACGTAAAATATGTAATTCAGTTAAATTTAGCATAGATTTCAATATGCCTTAACTATACGTCCTTTACATTTATTCAATAATATTAGCTACAGTGCCATTTACTACTTTAATCAAATCTTTAGGATCTAAATATAATTGCTGCCCCCTTATTCCTGCACTTACATATATTTTCCTAAATTCTAAAGCACTTTCGTGTATAAAAGTAGCATATGCCTTTTTCATTCCAATGGGAGATACTCCACCTCGTATGTACCCAGTTATCTTTTGTACATCCTTAAGTGGAATCATTTCTACTTTCTTATTTCCACTAACCTTTGCAAGGGATTTAAAATTTACATTTTTATCTCCTGGAATACATGCTACCAATATGCCATTCTTATTATTTTTTAAAACTAAAGTCTTAAATATCTTCTCTATATTCTTCCCTGTATCATTGGCTACATGAATGGCACTTAAATCATTTTCATCTACCTCATATGTTTTAATATCATATTCCACCTTATGCCTATCTAATATTCTAGCAGCATTAGTTTTTTTCATAGCTCTACCCCTTTACGAATAAGTTTATAACTATATTATATCAATCTACTTTTAAATTTCTATAATTTACTGGAAAGTAAAAAAACACTCAATAGAGTGTTTTTACGGGAAGAGGTGGTTATATTGTTATATTGAATAAAAATAGACTTTTGACAAAACTTTGTCAAACTATAGTTAAAATTATAACAAATTTACAGTATTTTAAAATAGGTCTATAGTCCTATTTCCATTTATGTATTCACTAATACATACATAATACCTTTAATTTCTGACCCATTCCATAATAAAGTTCCTTTATTATCCATTTATCACTTTACTTGCTTAATATATTTATTCCAACTTTGTTTAATTTATATCATTTTACCTTTTTATTAATTTTTTATTTTTCTACAATTAACTCTTTAAATACATCTTCAAGAATTTTATGAAGATATTCTTTGTTATTTTCAAAAACAGTTTTATCCTTAAAAAGAGTATTTGCAAAAATTAACCCACTAATTATTCTACTAATAAACGCTTTTTCATCCTTATACTTTTTCAAATCAAAAAATGGATGTTCCTTTCCCATTGCCATACCTATTTCCCTATAAAAATCCCTTTCTAATTCCATGTGTATATGTTCAAGCTCAGGTTCATAAATTATTTCATATGCAAACATGAGATATAGGTTCATTTCTGGTAACTGGGCTGTTATTTTTTCTACGGCTGCTTCTGCTAATAATTTACATAATTCATCTTTATTCCTTACTGAATCTATACCTCTTTTAATTACCCTTTCTTTGCTAATATTATTGCCATCCTTCATTATGGCTACTAGTATTTCCTTTGTACTACCAAAATAATTATATACCCCACCCTTTGAAAGACTTGTATTCTCTATTACATCTTCCATTGTAGTATTTCTATACCCTTTTTTTAGAAATAATTCCAATGCACCTTTTTTTATTTCTTCGACTCTTTCTTCCCTAGTTTTTCTTTGAAACTTAGCCATCTTTCTTCCTCCAAGTGTATAGTTTAGTTTATTTTAATTTCTATTATTTTTGCCATCCTTTTGAATCTTGGAATTATGGAAAAAAACCTCAACCCCTTCCATCGTTTTCCTCCAATATCCATATGATACCATTCTCCTGTGAACTTAAGTCTATGATCAAATATTTCAACCTCTTTTCCTGACTTAAATCCAGAAAGGAACTCAGATTTTGTCTTTAGCTTTTTTACAGACTCATGCCTCTTTGCATTTCCCACAGCCAAAGGGTCCATTGCTTCAAAAATTATATGGGAGTTTGTGAAATTATCTGCTAATTTTTTGAATAATTCTTTTAATTGTTCCATACTAAAATACATAAATATTCCCTCTGCAATAAAAAGAACATTTTCCCTCTTATCTATTAAATCTATCCACTGGTAATCAAATAGTGATTTTTCTATAAATTTATGTTGATCTGTTTCATTTATAAATTTTTTTCTAATACTAATTCCCTCTGCCAAATCTATATCATACCAATTAGCATCCTTAATATCGATTCTCGTAGGTCGTGTATCTAAACCTGCCCCCATATTAATTATAGTTCCTTTAGGATTCTTTTTAATATATTCCCTAGTCAAATCATCTAATATTTTAGTTCTTCCTGCGATTGCCACTTGGGTTTTGTAAAATTCATCATAGCTACCAAAGATGGAAAAGTCATAGTCAATCTTTTCTATCATCTCTAAAGCTTTAAAATCCTTTATTATACTATCATCTCTCTTTGTCTCCTGTGCCTTTGCCCATAATGGTATAAGCATTGTTTCAGGAACCCCTATTAATTTTACCTCATGTTTTTCCATATTAATTCACTCCTTTTATATATTTAATATTTGTACTTTTCTTAACTTTTCTCATAATAAAGTTCTTAATATCATCTAATATTGTATAAACTACTGGAACAATAATGAGAGTAAGTATGGTGGATGTAATCATTCCTCCCATTATGGCATGGGCCATTGGTGCTCTAGCTTCTGCTCCTGGCCCTAATCCTAAGCCTAGGGGAATCATACCACATATGGTTGATAAGGAAGTCATCATTATAGGTCTAAATCTTGTATTTCCAGCCCTCATTATGGCCTCAGTTCTCTCCATGTTAGCTTCCCTTTCTTGCTTAATATAGTCAATGAGCAATATGGCATTCTTAGTAACCAATCCCATAAGCATTATTATACCCACCATAGACATCATGCTTAAATCACTGTCTAAAACAAATAGACCAAGTATTGTTCCTATTATTGCCAAAGGCAATGATAGCATTATGGCAAAAGGATCTATGAAACTTTCAAATTGAGCTGCCAATATGAAAAATATAAACAAGATGGCTGTAATTAATGCTTTAATCATATTTCTAAAGGTCTCCTCCATCATTTCAGCGTCACCCTTTGCTTTAATTGAATAACCTTGTGGAATTTCTATTTCCTTTTCTAATCTGTCAAAAAATATTTTATTAAATTCTCCTATTGAAATTCCATCTACATTTGCTGATACAAAAACTTCTTTCTTTCTATCAAATCTTCTAAGTTCATTTGATGTGGTATCAAATACAATATTAGTAACTTGATCTAATGAAACTAATTCTTTATTTCTCCTACTATATAGATATATATTTTCTAAATCTCTCATATTTTTTCTCTCTTCATCATGAAGCATTAACTTTACATCATATCTCTCTTCACCTGTTGAATATTTGCTAACTACTTTTCCACTAAATAGGGTATGCATGGTATCTGCAATCTGAGCTGTACATATACCAAGATCATTAGCTTTTTTGTGATCAATTTTTATGTTTACCTGTGGACTTCCAGGCTTATAGCTACTAGATACATCTACGGCACCTTCAATTGAGTTTATAAGCTTTACTGTCTTTTCTCCTAAACTTTCAATTACTTTAGGATCTTCTCCTAAAACATAGATCTGAATCTTCTTATCCGTATCAAATGCTTTTATATTAAAAGCACTTTGAATACCAGGTATGTCTTTAAATTTATTTCTAAGTTGTGCAATTACTTGTTCTATAGTAAGCTCTCTACGGTTTTTATCATTTAGTTTCACAAATATATCTATTTTATCCGATTTTATAGTTGCATATGTTTTCATAATATATGGGCAATCATTTAATATTTCCTCTATTTCCATGGTCTTTTTCTTAGCTCCGTCCATATTAAGGCCCGAATCTAATTCAACCGCTATCATAACTTCTCCTATATCAGCAGTAGTTATAAAACTTGACCCTAGAAGGGGTATGATCATAAGACTTCCCACAAACATTAATACAGCTATGATCATGGTAACTATTCTGTGCTTTAATGATATTCTTAAAACGCTTAAATAAACCTTTATGAGCTTATCGAAGTTATTGTTAAAGCCATCTAATAATCTATATACCATATTTCTATTCTTTCTTAGGTTCTCTATTTTCAAAAGTCTTGAAGAAAGCATAGGGGTAAGTGTAAATGCAACTAACGTAGACACTAAAACACTAAAGGCTACGGTTATGCCAAATTGTTGGAAAAACCTTCCTATAATTCCATCCATGAGTCCAACGGGCAAGAAAGCTACTACAATTGAAAGGGTTGTGGCAATAACGGCAAAGCCTATTTCTTCCATGGATTCTTTTGCCGCTTCCATGGGTTTTTTCCCCATGCTCATATGTCTTGATATATTTTCTATGACAACTATAGTATCATCTATTAACATTCCTACTGAAAGGGAAAGGGCCATAAGGGACATGGTATTTAATGAAAATTTTAATATTTTCATTATAAAAAAAGTTGTTATTATTGAAGTTGGAAGGGTTATGGCACTAATTAGTGTACTCCTCCAATCTTTTAAGAATATGAATATGACAAATGTGGCCAAAATACTTCCTATAAAAATAGTTTGAACAACATCTTCTACGGAATTTCTAATATTTATTGAATTATCCATTATAACTTCTATCTTTACATTTTCAGGTAAATCCTTTTGTATTTTCCCTATTGTTTTCTTTATCTTATCTGCTATTTCCACAGTATTTGTCTTTGCCTGTTTTATTATATCTATACCAATTGATTTATTGCCATTATAGGTTGATAAACTATCTTCTTCCTTTATTCCATCCACTACTATGGCAACATCCTTTACATAAATTAGTACTCCATCCTTTTTCCCTACTACTAAATTGTAAAAGTCCCATATATTTTTCACATTTCCCTCTGTACGTAAAAATATCTGGTTATGGTCCATTGTGAGCTTTCCCACTGGCACATCCATATTTTCACCCTTTAAGCTATTTACAATTTCTTCTGTAGTAAGTCCATATTCAGCCATTTTTTCCTTATTTACCTTTATCTGAATTTCTCTTTCTGCCCTACCATATATATTTACTGCTCCCACACCATCTATTGATGTTAATTTTTCCTTTATTTTATGGTCTACTATATGGGTAAGATTTTTCATTGTTTCATTTCCTGTTACAGCTATGGTCATGATAGGTGCAGCACTTGGATCAAATCTTTCAATAATTGGTTCTTCTATATCAGCAGGTAACTGGGCCCTTACGGAGCTTATTTTATCCCTAATATCTTGAGCTGCAACAGGGGCAGAAGTTTCCAGTGTAAATTCTGCCCAAATAACAGAAACCCCTTCTCGGACAATTGTATAAATATGTTTAACCCCAGCCACTTGCGCCACTGCTTCTTCCACTTTTTGAGAAATATTATTTTCAATCTGCTCAGCAGATGCACCTGGCTGTACAATGGTTATGGATACATAAGGAAACTCCATTTCTGGATACTCATTTACACTCAAGTCAAAATAGCTAAGCACTCCAAGGGTTACTAATCCTAGGATTAAGACAATTGCAAAAACTGGTCTTTTTATGCTCACATTGGATATATACATAATCTATGCTCCTTTCCCTATTTATTTAAAAGTAACTTTACCAATTCTCCATCTTTTAGTTGATTTAAATTTGTACCTGCAACCACTTGGCCCTTTTGTAATCCTGATTTTATAACTACATTATCATTTATAATTTTTCCTATTTCTACGGATACTCGTTTAGCTTTATTCCCATCTATAACATATGTATAATATTCTCCTTCTCTCCCAAGTAATGATTTAACTGGTATGTATACCATTCTATCTTCATTTCCCGTCTTAATATGGCAACTAGCAAACATACCTGGCTTTAAAAGAAAGTCTTCATTTTTAATAAGTATTTTAGTTCTAAAAGTACGATTGGACTCTTTTGCTATGGTTCCTATTTCCTTTATAGATCCTTTAAATTTTTTATCCTCATAAGAGTCTATCTCTATTTTTACTTCTTGATTTAATTTTACTTTTGATAAATTGGACTGTTTAATATTTACAATCATGTATACAGAAGAAATATCTCTTATTTCCATTAACTCCATTCCTGGTGATAAAACTTGACCTATTGAAACATCTTTCCTTGTAATAACTCCATTCATAGGGGAAAAAACTGATGTATTACCTAGAGTATCTTTAGCAATCTCAACTCCAGTTTCAGCACTGGTTAAATCGGCCTTTGCCAATAAGTATAGTGTATTTACATTATCATATTCACTTTTAGATACTACCCCCTGATCATATAATCTTTTTACTCTCTCATAATTTATCTTTGTTGAATGAAAATTAGCTGTTGCTTTTTCTAATGTGGCTTTAGCTAATTTCATATTATTTTCATAATCTTCACTTTCTAAGGTCAAAAGTAGCTGACGCCTTTTAACCGAATCTCCATCCTTTCCTTTTATCAAATTAACCTTTCCAGCTATTTTACTGCTTACAAAGGCCTTTTCTTTTTCTTCTATGGTTCCTGTAAGGTGAATTATTTCCTCCACTTCCATTTCCTTAACTCTTTGCCCTTGAATATTCATGACAATGGGCAAAGACCCCTTAGGGCTTTCAGCTTTTCCTACAAATAGACCATCTTTTTTTGAATATGCCCCAATACCAATAATGCCTATTATCAGGAGTATTATGACTTTCTTTTTTATTTTCAAAATTCTCCTCCCCTTTCTTAGCAATCGACGTCATCGTCAATTAATTCTATCATAATTGATAATGATTATCAATATTTTCTATAAAGAATAAAGGAAGGTGAGAATATGAACATATCCTCACCTTCCTTTATTCTTTATAGAAATTCCTTTTAACTCTTTTCCCTAAAATTGACGAACCAGGTCCCCTTTCAGTTACAAATTCCTCTGGCATATTATTTTCTCTAGCTATTATTTTTCTTACTCTCTTTCCACAAAATGCTCCTTGGCATTTTCCCATACCAGCCCTTGTTCTTCTCTTTATTCCATCTATGGAAGTAACTTTTATTCCCCTATTTAACCCATCTACTATTTCACCCTCTGTAACTTGTTCACATCTACATATGATTTTTTCTGGACAAGATTCTATATTTATTAATTTATTTACTTCCTCTTTACTTAATTTCTTATTCTTAATGATACTTTCCCTATATGGATTAAAATCATGTCTTAGATTTAAATCTAATCCTCCATCCTTTAAAATTTCAATTACTTTAAGGGCAATGGCTGGGGATGAAGTAAGGCCTGGTGAATCAATTCCAGCCACATTTATGAAACCTGCCACTCTACTTTCTTCTATTATGAAATCCTTAGTACTACTTGTGGCCCTGATACCTGAAAAGGAAGTTATAACCTTTTTCATGTCAAATTCCTCTATGGACTTTTTAGCCCTATGAACTATATAATCTAGGACCTCCTTATTTGTACTTACGTCCTCTTTATCACTAATTTCTTCTGCATTAGGACCTATCATTAGATTGCCATGATAAGTACTCGTTACTAATACTCCCTTTCCCTTTTTAGTTGGCACTTGGAATATTACCCTATTTACAAGTTCTCCATATCCCTTTTCAAATAAAACATATTGCCCCTTTCTAGGGATAATACTAAAATCATGTAATCCAACCATATTAGCTATTTTGTCACTATATACTCCAGCTCCGTTGATTACATATTTGGCTTCAACACACCCCTTATTAGTTATTATCTTAAAATGATCATCTTCTATTAATATATTTTTCACTTCATTTTGTAACCTAAGTTCCACTCCATTTTGGACGGCATTTTCTGCAAGGGCAATAACCATCTCATAGGGTGATGTGATTCCCGTATGCTCACATAAAAGAGCACATGTTACCTTAGTGCTTATATTAGGCTCTATCTTCCTCACTTCTTCTTTCTCAATGATTTTTAGGCCTCCAACACCGTTTTTAATTCCATTTTCAATGAGACCTTCTAGTATAACTCTATCTTCCTCTGAAAAACCTAGAACTAGGGAACCCGTTTGTCTATATCCAAAATTTAACTCTTCATTTAATTTCTTATACATGCCATTTCCCTTATAGGAAAGTTCTCCCTTTAAAGTTCCATGTTTAGCCGTATATCCTCCATGGACGATACCACTATTTGCCTTAGATGCTCCATTACTTACATCATCACTTTTTTCTAATAACAACACCCTTTTATCATACTTAGATAACTCCCTAGCTATGGAACATCCTACTACTCCGGCTCCAATTATACATACATCATACATTTTAATTCCACCTTTTTACTATGACTTGTTACTTTTAACATACCCATCCTTATAAGAATAAATCAAAGAAAGATTAGGCATATGAATATAGATTTATCAACACTAAGCTTTCTTTATACAGTAACTTGCCTATAAGGGAAAATGTATTGAAAATTTTTGGAACCCTGGAACGTCACAACATCCTATGCTACTCCAACATGAGTCATGAACCTATCTACGAAGATTCACACTTTCGCTTGTGACAAGGACTTGGGTGGAAAAAATTTTCAATACATTTTCCTGAAATAGGCTCACATAAAGCAAGTTTATGCATACGAAATCTATAACCCTTAGCCTAATATTTTTAATGCTTAAAATGTCTTATTCCCGTAAGTACCATACTCATACCATATTTATCAGCCATTTTAACAGAATCATCATCCCTCATAGATCCCCCCGGTTGAACAATGGCACATATACCCTTTTCTCCTGCCAATTTTACACAGTCATCAAAGGGAAAAAATGCATCCGACGCAATTACACTTCCCCTCAAATCCACATTACTTCTAGATAGGGCATTTTCCATGGCCCAAATCCTACTTACTTGGCCATTTCCAATTCCTATAGTTTGCTTATCCTTTACAACTACAATTCCATTAGAAGTAATATGCTTTACTACCTTTAGGGCAAATTCTAGATCTTCCATTTCATTTTTATTTGGAATTCTCTCTGTTACTACTTTTAAATTATCCTTATCCCATAACTCTTCGTTAGAATCTTGAACTAATATTCCACCACTAATTCTTTTAGTAGTCCAATTTTTTATCTTTTCTTTCATTTCCATCTTTATAATTCTAATATTCTTTTTACTTTTTAATATTTTTAAGGCTTCTTCTTCGTAGTCTGGTGCTATTACTATTTCTATGAATATTTTATTTAACTCGGTGGCTAAATCTTCTCCTACACTTCTATTTAGACATACTATTCCTCCAAATACGGATACAGGGTCAGCTTCATAGGCCTTCATATAAGCATCCTTTATATCATATCCAGTGGCAACTCCACAGGGATTAGCGTGTTTTACATTTACTGCTGTAGGTTCACTAAACTCACTCATTAATTGGATGGCTCCATTAGCATCATTTATGTTATTGAATGATAATTTCTTACCGTGTAATTGTTCTCCCTTTAATATACTCATATTTTCATCAAGTACATCTCCATATACAAAGGCCCTTTGATGGGGATTTTCTCCATATCTTAATTGGTCTACCCTTTCAAAGGTTTGAGTATAGGTATCTAATAAATCCTTATTAGCTCTCTTTCTTAAATACCCACTAATTAAAGCATCATAATGGGCTGTATGACTAAATGCCTTTAGGGCTAAGTCATATCTTAAATCAAAATTCACTTCATTAGCCTCTATAGATTGAGCAACCTTTTCATAATCCTTTGGATCACATACAACCATCACATCTTTAAAATTTTTAGCTCCTGCCCTTATCATAGTAGGACCACCTATATCTATATTTTCTATGGCCTCATCTAGGTCATTTGTTCTTAATATGGTTTCTTTAAAGGGGTATAGATTTACAACTACCATGTCTATTGGAACTATGTTGTGTTCCTTTAACTCATTTAAATGACTTTCATTTCTCTTAGCTAAAATTCCTCCATGAATTTTAGGATGCAGGGTCTTTACTCTTCCTTCAAGTATTTCACCATGATCAGTCACATGAGATACCTTTAATAGATCTATTCCCTCATCTTTTAATAATTTATAAGTCCCTCCTGTTGATATGATCTCTATTCCTAATTTTTCAAGTCTTTTTGCAAATTCTACTATTCCCTTTTTATCAGATACACTAATTAAAGCTCTCAAAATTATTCCCCCTCGCAAAATTCCTTTATTACGTCCACTAATATTTCGTGTTCTATCTTAAGTACCCTATTTTTA
Organism: Anaeromicrobium sp.; assembly: GCF_025210435.1. GTDB lineage: Bacteria > Bacillota > Clostridia > Peptostreptococcales > Thermotaleaceae > Anaeromicrobium. The sequence continues at coordinate 13,543 of NZ_JAOART010000048.1, read as the reverse complement.
ACAGTTTCCACCGTGTCATCTTCATATACATTACATACCTTTTGTCTTATGATAGGCCCCGTATCTATACCCTCATCCACAAAGTGCACTGTGGCACCTGTGGTCTTTTCTTTATTTTCTATGACAGCTTTATGAACCTTCTCTCCATAAAAACCACGGCCACAATATTTAGGAATGAGAGATGGATGAATATTTATTATTTTCTTCCCATATAATTTTATTATTTTTTCATCTAAAATACTTAAAAATCCTGCCAAAACTATTAAATCTATCTTATATTCATCTAATAGTTTAATTATTTTATCCCTATTATAGTCCATGCTCATGGTTTTTTCTATTACATGGGTATCTATCTTATGTTTTTTTCCTCTTTCAATGCCCTTAGCATTTTTATTATCTGATAATATGAACCTTATCTCAGCAGGTACATTAGTCTCATGAATATTATCTATAATAGCTTGTAAATTAGAACCAGAACCAGATATGAATAGGGCCATATTTAGCATATGTGCACCCCATCTATTCCTTTAACCACTTGTCCAATTACATAAGATTCTAATTCATTAACTATTTTTTCACTATCTTCCTTATTTACTACTAAAATCATACCTATGCCCATATTAAAGGTGGAATACATTTCTTTTTCACTTATATTTCCCACTCTCATAATTAAGTTAAATATGGAAGGCCTACTCCAGAAGTCTTTATTTATTCTTACCCCTAAACCCTTAGGAATTATCCTAGGAATATTTTCATAAAATCCTCCACCCGTTACGTGGCATACCCCCTTAATATCATACTTAGGAAATAATTTGGCACACTCCTTAGCATATATTCTTGTGGGCTTTAATAACTCATCTCCCAGGGTAGTTCCTAATTCATCCATATAATCATTTAAATCATAATTATTATCTTTAAAAAATACTTTTCTAACTAGTGAGTATCCATTACTATGGATACCACTAGATGGAATTCCTATTAGGATATCTCCATCCTTTATATGCTCTCCCGTTATGATCTTATCCTTATCCACAACCCCTACTGTAAAACCTGCCAAATCATACTCTTCATTCTGATAGAAATCTGGCATTTCTGCCGTTTCTCCACCTATTAAAGATGCTCCTGCTTCTACACAGCCTGTGCATATTCCCTCTACAATCTTTTCTACCTTAGGTGCCTTTAAGTTTCCCGTTCCTATATAATCTAAGAAATATAAGGGCTTTGCCCCTTGGCAAAGAATATCATTTACACACATTGCCACACAATCTATACCAATTGTGTCATGCTTATCCATCATAAAAGCTATTTTTAATTTAGTTCCAACTCCATCCGTACCAGATACTAATACGGGTTTTTTTATACCTTCTAAATCTAATTCAAACAATCCACTAAATCCACCAATTCCCCTTAGTACATTTTTAGACAAGGTTTTATCTATATGCTTTTTCATCATATTAACGGCCCTTTGGCCTTCAAGTACATCCACACCTGCATCCTTATAAGTATTTTTCATAAAATACCTCCTAGTTTCCTATTTCCATTGGGTAATTCCCATTAAAACATGCCGTACATAAATTTAGATTTGAATCACCACATGCTTCCTTTAAACCATCTATACTTAAATAGGCCAGAGAATCTGCTCCTATTATTTTTCTTATATTATCCACAGAATTATTTGCTCCAATAAGTCTACTTTCATCTGGCGTATCTATGCCAAAAAAACAAGAATGTTTCACACTCGGAGAACTTATTCTTATGTGAACTTCCCGTGCTCCTGATTTCTTTAATAGGGCCACTATATTTTTCATAGTAGTTCCCCTAACAATAGAGTCATCTACTAATATTATTCGCTTTCCCTCTATGATCTTTTTTAGAGGATTTAACTTAAGCTGAACCTTCATATCTCTTCTCTCTTGGGTAGGCTCTATAAATGTTCTTCCCACATACCTATTTTTTATTAATCCCTCAGCAAAGGGGATATTAGACTCCTGAGAGTATCCCATGGCTGCTATTCTTCCTGAATCAGGCACATCTACTACTAAATCAGCCTCTACACTACATTCCCTTGCAAGTATTTTACCTGCATTTAATCTACTCATATATACACTTTGATTATCTATTTCTGAATCTGGCCTTGCAAAATAAACAAATTCAAAGGAACATAGGGCCGATTTTTCATCTGTAAAATTATAGCTTTCAATTTCATTCCCTTTTATGATTACAATTTCTCCTGGATTAATATTTCTAACTATATCTGCTCCTAAAACATTTAAAGCACAACTTTCTGATCCTAATATATATCCATTTTCATTTTTACCAAGAACTAAAGGTCTAAGGCCATGGGGATCCCTTACACCTATTAATTTATCCTCACAAGTTATAACTAGAGCATAAGCTCCTTTAATCTTCTCCATTGTTCTTCTTATACCTTCTACTATATTATCCTTTGTATACTTATTTATTAAAATTCCTATTAGCTCACTATCTATGGTAGTTTTAAATAAACAACCTTCTTTTTCTAATTCATCCCTAATTTCCTTCGTATTGATCAAATTACCATTGTGAGCTAACCCTAGTGTTTTATCCTTATAATCAATACTAAGGGGTTGGGCATTATTAATTAAGCTCTCCCCAGTAGTAGAGTATCTAACATGACCTATACCTATCTTACCACATAGATCTTTAAGTATCTTTTCTTTAAATATATCCTGTACTAATCCCATTTCCTTATAATATTTTATGGAACAATTTTTATTCATTAATATGCCAGCACTCTCCTGACCCCTATGCTGAATAGCATTTAGTCCATAATATATATTTTGAGATGTAATCTTTTCATCATCACTATATATACCTATAACTCCACACTCTTCCTTTAATTTATCTAAAATCATAACCTTCACCCCCATGGATTAAAAATCCTATTACCTATTCCATTCTACTTAATACTTCTTTGTACGCCTCTTCTATATTTCCTAAATCTCTTCTAAATCTATCCTTATCCATTTTCTCATTAGTATTAACATCCCAAAGTCTGCACGTATCAGGAGATATTTCATCAGCTAAAACTATTTCTCCCTTATGAATTCCAAATTCTAATTTAAAATCTATTAAATTTAAACTTCTCTCTTTGAAAAAAACTATTAATATTTCATTTATCTTTTTAGTATAGGCCTTAATAATATGAACCTCTTCTTCTGATGCTAATTTTAATGCTTGTATATGATCTTCATTTATAATAGGATCATTTAATTCATCACACTTGTAACAAAATTCTAAAACAGGTTTTTCTAGTATAGTTCCCTCTTCTATTCCTAATCTCTTTGACATGGAACCTGCTGCCACATTTCTAACTATAACTTCTAAGGGAACTATTTCCACTGATTTTACTAAGGATTCCCTATCTGATAATAATTTTTCAAAATGAGTTGGTATACCCTGTTTCTTCAAAATATTAAATATAACTGCTGATACCTTGTTGTTAATTATGCCCTTTTGTGAAATTTCACCCTTTTTTCCCCCATTAAAGGCTGTTGCATCATCCTTATAATAAATAATATATTTATCCTCATCATCTGTTTTAAATACTTGTTTTGCCTTTCCTTCATATAACATATCTAATTTTTCCATATTAAAATCCCCCTAAGCTTTCATCATCTTCTATTACCCTTCGTCTCATTTCTCCTCTGTAATTTTCCAAATCTTTAGATAACTCTTCATATTTTAAACTCATAATTTCTAAGGCTAAAAGGGCTGCATTTTCAGCTCCGTTAATTGCTACTGTAGCAACGGGAATTCCCTTTGGCATTTGTACTATGGATAAAAGTGAATCCATTCCATCTAGTGTGGATGATTTTATAGGTAATCCTATTACAGGTAGTGTTGTATATGATGCTATTACTCCTGGTAAATGGGCTGCCTTTCCTGCTGCACCTATTATTAAATCATAACCATTTGCCCTTGCACTTTTAGTAAACTCTGATGCCACATTTGGAGTCCTGTGGGCTGATATTACCCTAGTAGTAACCTCCACATTAAAATCCTTTAGTAAATCTTCGCATTTTTTTACCACTTCATAATCAGTCTTACTTCCCATTACAATTGCAACCTTCATTTTAGCCTCTCCTCCATTTTAATTTTAGAAAACAAAAAGACAGTTAGCCAATTTAAATAAATTTATCTCTTAAAAGTATCTTCTTAATTTGAGCATAAAATTATTCATTAAATTACACGGGCTAACTGTCCTGAGATTATTCTTCCTTTAGAACATATATTTAGCTATGAACATTAGAGCAACCACATACATCATAGGATGTATTTCCTTATGTTTCTTAGCTACTAACTTTAGTACTACAAAGGAGATGATTCCAAAGGCAATTCCTTCTGAGATACTATAAGAAAGTGGCATAAGAATAATTGTTAAGAAAGCTGGTATAGCTTCTGTAAAGTCATCAAAATTTATTTTAGTAACGGGACTCATCATGAAAAGTCCTACTAATATTAGTATTGTTGCTGTAGCTTGGGCTGGCACTGCTAATAAAATTGGAGAAAATACTAATGATATTAAGAAAAGTATTCCTGTAGTTAAAGCAGTAAGTCCTGTTCTTCCTCCTTCTGCTACCCCTGATGCACTTTCCACAAAAGTAGTAACTGTACTAGTTCCAAGGATAGCTCCTACTGTAGTTCCTATTGCATCTGCAAATAATGCTTCCTTTGCCTTAGGTAACTTTCCATTTTCATCAATCATATTGGCCTTAGTAGATACACCTACTAATGTTCCTATAGTATCAAATAAATCCACAAATAAGAATGTGAATACTACTGCAAACATTTCAAAGGATAATACTTGATCCATAGATACAAACTTAAAGAAAATCGGCTCAATTGTTGGTGGTACACTTACTAGGGTCTCTGGCATAATAGTCTTTCCTATGAATGCTCCTCCTACAGTTATTAAAACCATCCCCATTAATAGGGCTCCTCGTACATTTTTTATCAATAAATATCCAGTGATTAAAATTCCACCTACTGCTAATAATACTCCTGGATCCTTTAAACTTCCAAGACTAACTAATGTGGCTGGATTATCTACTATAATACCTGCATTTTGAAATCCTATAAATGCTACGAAAAGTCCAATCCCTACACTTACTGCATTTTTAACTGCCATAGGCATACCATTTACTATGGCCTCACGTACATTAGTTAAAGTTAAAATAATAAATATAATACCCTCTATTAATACTGCTGTTAAAGCAAACTGCCAACTATATCCCATTCCTATAACTACACTAAGGGCAAAGAAAGCGTTAAGACCCATGCCTGGTGCCAATGCAAAGGGTAAATTAGCTAGAAATGCCATTACTATAGTGGCAAATGCTGCTGATAAAGCTGTAGCCGTAAATAATGCTCCCCTATCCATTCCTGTTGCACTTAATATGGCTGGATTAACTATAAGTATATATGCCATAGTCATAAAACTTGTAATTCCTGCAATAATTTCAGTTTTTACATTTGTGTTGTTTTCAGATAGTTTAAATATACTATCTAACATTCCTTTTTTTGATGTTTCTTTTGTAAGTTCCATCATAAACCTCCCACTAACCTAAGATATGAAATAAGATAAAATTAAAGTCCCTATAGAAAATCTTCACTATCAGTGAAATATTCTCCATAGGGACTACCCATATGTCATTCATGGTAAAACATGAATTATCCTCAGAATAAAAAATATAATTCTAAGTCTATTCCACTCATAGTCAAATCATTTACGGTGATTTAGTAGAAACGCCTAGACCTTATTACTAAGCTTATATGAGACTTTATTTAATTTTTTCAATTCCTAATACACCTTTATGATAACAAAGGTAACCCTAATAGTCAATAGTTTTTTCGAATATTTCAGTAGTTTTCCTTTGTTATAGTTGGTTTTGACACGAACTTTCAACAAGTATCCCATTCCGAATATTCGTTTTCAGATTTATTAACATCTTAATTCATGCCTCTATGCCATTTCACCAACAGGTCTATGATTTTTTTCTATTATTATGTCTTCATATTTTACAACTCCAAGAGGATTAATCCTCACACCAATTACACCATCCCTTGAAATATATCCGACTTGTGGGTGATATAAAAATATCCATGGAGTATCACTTACTATTATGTTTTGTATCTTTTTATACATTTCTATTCTCTTTTTAGGGTTTATAATTTCCCTAGCCTTGTTCATCATTTCTGTAACCTGTGGGTTATTATATCCAGTAAGCTCATTAATATTAGAAGGATTAAACATTGGCTGGATGAAATTATCCATATCTCCCGTGTCTGAAATCCATCTACTTAAAAATAAGTGGCACCTACTTATGATTTCAGGCTCATGATACATATCTGGACTTGCTTTTTCTATAATACATTCAATACCAACTTCTTTTAGGTCATTTATAATGAATTCTGCTATTTTATTAAATATAGTATCCTTACTTTCATCTCTAACTAATATTTTAAGTTTAGTATTTCTTACCTGAGGACCCTTTTTATTTAAAATTTCCTTTGCCCGTCTAGGATTATGTCCAAACCCTCCTAAATATCCATTATTAATCATATTTGGTGGCAGAGGTCCCTTAGCCTCTTCTCCAAGTCCACCTAATATTTCTTCAATGATTTTCTTTTTATTAATGGCAAGATTTAAAGCTTCTTTAATTTCACTATCTTTCACAAAAACAGAATTTGATTTCAAATTAAATCCTCCATAATAGGTTCCCATAATGCTCTTATATTTTATATTTGAAATATTGGCATTAGATAATTGTTCCGTTTGTTCTTTATTATCTATGGTAATAAAATCACACTCTTCATTGATAAAACTATTCACTGCCTTTGAGCCATCATAGTTTACAATAATTTTATCCACATATGGAGTACCCCCAAGATAATCTTTAAATGCCCTTAATATGGCCCTATCCTCTTCTATTCTTTCTATCATATAGGGTCCACACCCAGTAATCTTTTTCTTCTCCATGTCCTCTTTACATAATATAGCACAAACATATTGACCTAAATTAAGTAAGAATCCACTATAGGGTCCCTTCAATTTAATAGAAATTCTATATTTATCAATTATCTTTATTCCTATAACATCCTTTGCCCTTCCCTCAGAATATTCCACTGCACCTTCAACTTGCTCTAAAAACCATGTATTTGGAGATTTTAAGGATGGACTTAGTAGTCTTTCATAGGAATACTTTATATCCTCAGAAGTTATTTCTTTACCATTGTGAAATTTAGTACCCTTTCTCAAGTTAAATACCCATGTTAAATTATCTTCCTCCACATACCAGCTCTTAGCAACCCCTGAAGTAATTTCCCCCGTAGAGCTAATCAATAATAATCCACAGTGTACATTACATAAAATTTGAGTACCTTGTACATCATAGGCTAATTGGGGATCATATTCTAGTGGATGTGCACTTAAATAGGTCTTAAGAACTGATTCTTTTTTCTCTGTTTCTTCAATTTTTTCTAAAAGCTTATTAGATATACTCAGAAGGTCCTTTGAAACATTTGATAAAATCTCTAATGAAGTCTTTGTATATTGGCTATTTAGTGATGCACTTTCTACCATGGCCATAACCGTTTCTGATTTTTTATTCATTTCTTCTGTGGAGCATATGACATTCTCAAGACTTTCAGTTTGCTTTGATACGGCCATATTAATTTCTTCTGCCACACTTGTAGTAGTTTTCACAGCACTTATAATATTATTAAATACTTCCTTTGTGTTATTTGCAATTTCGTTACCCTCTAATACCCTATCCATGCTCTTATCCATGGCATGGATAGTCTCATGAATACTCTCATTTATTTCATCAATAGTATTTGAAATCTCCTCTGCCGATTGGGAACTTCTTTGGGCTAATTTCTTAACCTCTTGAGCAACTACTGCAAATCCTCTTCCAGCTTCTCCAGCCCTTGCTGCTTCAATAGATGCATTTAATGATAATAAATTTGTATGATTTGCTATATCCTTTATGATTGTAAGCATGTCATTTATTTGGTCTGATTTTAAACTTAAATCATTTACAACTTTTTTTGCATTTTCCACTGATACCTCAATTTGACCCATAGCTTTAATAGAATCATCTACTGCCCTGTTACCTTTTTGAGCTATACCCATAGTTTCTTCTGCTATGACTTTTGAATTTTCTGTACTTGAAAAAACCTCTTCTGCCAGAGCTGTATAATTACTAATTTCACTTACAACCTTTTCTATTGACTCCATTTGTTCTCCCACATCATTAGAAATATTATGGGTAAGTTCTATTAAATTTTCAGTAGCAAAGGCTGTATCTTCGATTTTTCCATTTATTCTATTTACTATGGACCTTTGATTATTTTTTAAAAGTCCCATTTCATCATTATTTTTATGACTATATATAACTTCATGGGCCACCATGTTCTCTATATTTTTAATAGATGACCCCTTCTTACTTCTTTTCCATTTGAACATGAAAATCTCCTCATTTCATAAACTCATCATTGTGATTCCATAATCATTCTTCTATTTTTGTAATTTTTTTCCTCGAACTCCATAAATTATACTATATTTTTTAAAAAAGTTCATCTCCCTTATCTGACCCTTACATATATTATCCACCCAATACTAAGGACTATATTTATTAGGGTATCTAAAATAATTTTTCCTTTAGTTTTATATTTAAATTTCTTATCTATATTGTAATCTTTCTCTAATATTTCCTTTATTTCCTTAATAATCTCATCTAGCTTATGAATTTCCTCGTGTTTACTTATTTCTATTCAAGTACATTCAGATTCTCCCTCTATGGCTATTTTTGACTTTGTCCCTTTTACTATAATGTCTTTTTCATCATATTCTATTTTTTCTTCTAATTGGTAATTATATTTTTCAAAGACTTTATATACTATATCCTCTATTAATCCTTTATCCCTATGATTGATAACTATTATTTTATAAAAGAAGGATTTATATATATCACAAAAGGTAGGTATTGATGCCCAAACCCCTAATAAAATAGGAATAGTTAAAAATTTAAGTATCCATATACTAATATCTCCTAGTATATAAAGAACTACTACTCCATATAGTATTACATATATTCCTGATAAGGGTAGTTTATAAATGAAAGGTGCCTCAAATAAGGTGTCCTCACTTTGCCTCTTATCATTTATTATATTAGCGCTCAATAAACCTATTATATTTCCTAACAGAATTATTCCTATAAATAAATTTTCGTACATTTCTATAGGGCCTCCTTTCATAAACCAAATTATACCATATGAATAGATTTTTTGTAAAAGCTAAAATAGTCCCATATTATATGGGACTATTTTAGCTTATTTATATCTTAATTTATGGGATGGCTATAATTTAAAGAAAATATTCTACTCCATTTTTAAATATATCTTCGTATTGTTTCTCCCCCACATTTATGGCCGTATTATTTCTCATTCTTTCACTATGGGCCATTTTACCAAGGATGCGACCATCTTCACTAGTTATTCCTTCTATGGCATACATGGATCCATTGGGATTATATTCAATATCATAAGTAGGATTATGATCTAAATCCACATATTGAGTTGAAACTTGACCCTTTTGGATTAATTTCTCTATTAATTTCTCACTACCTATGAATCTACCTTCTCCATGGGATATGGCTATATTGTGCGTATCTCCCACCTTAAAGGAACTATACCATGGGGATTTATTAGATACTACTTTAGTTTTTACTATTTTAGACATGTGCCTTCCTATATTATTGTAGGTTAATGTCACATCCTCTTCTCCTATGGTTCTAATTTCTCCATAGGGAAGTAAACCTAATTTTATTAAAGCTTGAAAACCATTACATATGCCTAACATAAGGCCATCTTTATTTTTTAGCATATTCATTAAACTATCACTTATTTTAGGATTTCTAAATACAGTACTTATAAACTTACCTGAACCATCAGGCTCATCTCCTGCACTAAATCCTCCTGGGATCATTATTATTTGTGATTCTTCTATTTTTTTAGCTAATTTATCTATAGATTCCTTTATATGGTCTCCCGTTAAATTATTAAATACAAGGGATTCTACTTGTGCTCCAGCTCTTTTAAATGCATCCATACTCTCATATTCGCAATTTGTTCCTGGGAATACAGGTACTAAAACCCTAGGCTTTGCCACTTTTATTCTAGATTTTCTCTTTTTATCACATACATATTCTATAGGCTTCATTTCACCCTTTGTTTCTTCATCTACAGGAAATACTTTTTTTAGTGGTCTTTCCCACTTTTCAATAAGGGAATCTAAACTTACAAATTCACCATTCACATGTACCATTTTATCTTCTGTAGTTTTTCCTATTATTTTGTAATTATATCCCTTAAACAACTCTTCAACCTTATAATCCTCATCTATTTCTATTAACATGTTTCCATAGTTTACTTGGAATCCATCTTTTAATACATTATCATGAAACTCTATACCTATTTTATTTCCAAAGCACATCTTAAGGGCACTTACTACACTTCCACCATTTTTAACACTGGCCATAGATAGTATTTTCTTTTCTTCATTTAATTCAGATATTTTTTCAAAGTTTTCTTTTAGCTGATCAAAATCTGGAATATTATACTCATTAACATGGGTTCTTAGCTCCACAAGGGTAGAGCCTACTTTTTTCATTTCTGCCGACACAACATTTTCTATATCCATAGTATTTACAGCAAAGGTTATTAAAGTAGGTGACACATGGATTTCATTAAAGGATCCTGACATACTATCCTTTCCACCAATGGACCCTATCCCAAATTCCTTCTGAGCCTTATAAGCTCCAAGTAAAGAACTAAATGGTTTTCCCCAATTCTTAGGGTCACTACCTAGTTTCATGAAATACTCTTGCATACTAAGTCTTACTTTTTTATAATTTCCACCTAGTGCCACAATTCTAGTTAAGGCCTCTATTACAGAATATATTCCTCCATGATATGGACTTTGTCTACATATATTAGGATTATATCCATAGGTCATAATAGATCCAGTACCACATTCACCATCATATACGGGTATTTTAAATGCCATACCTTCTTGAGGTGTTAATTGATATTTCCCTCCTAGAGGCATTAATATACTATTTCCACCTACAGTAGAATCAAACTTTTCTATTAATCCCCTCTTAGAACATACATTTAAATTCTTAAGTTTATTTACTATGGAATCTATAGTTACTGGGTTTTGTACCTTTTGAAAAATCTCTGGTGCTTCAACTACTATATGGGTATTTCCCCTTACTCCATTAGTATCTAAAAATGAACGGGCCATATCTAGAACTACCCTATCCCTATTCATCATTCTTATTCTACCCGTATTAGTTATGTGGGCTACCACTGTAGCTTCCACATTTTCTTTCATACTATAGGAAATAAATTCATCCACATTTTCCTTATCTAGTACTAGGGCCATTCTCTCTTGAGACTCTGATATGGCAAGTTCTAGGGAATTTAATCCCTCATACTTCTTAGGTATCCTATCTAAATATATATCTAAACTATCACTTAACTCTCCTATGGCAACACTTACTCCACCAGCTCCAAAGTCATTACACTTTTTAATTAATCTACTAGCTCTTTCGTTTCTAAAAAGTCTTTGTATCTTTCTCTCCATTGGAGCATTTCCCTTTTGTACTTCTGCTCCACATAACTCTATGGACTCTACATCATGGGCCTTTGATGAACCTGTGGCTCCACCACAACCATCACGACCAGTTCTTCCCCCTACTAAAAGGACCACATCTCCCTCTTTAGGTTCTAGTCTTACTACATTTTCCTTTTTATTAGCTGCAATTACTGCCCCTACTTCCATTCTTTTAGCTAAGAATCCCTCATCATATACTTCATCTACAAATCCAGTAGGTACACCTATTTGATTTCCATATGAACTATATCCATTGGCAGCTTCACTAGTTATTTTTATTTGAGGCAACTTTCCTTCTAAAGTATCCTTTATATCCACTGTAGGGTCACCACTACCAGTAATTCTCATGGCTCCATAAACATAGCTTCTTCCTGATAGGGGGTCCCTTATGGCTCCACCTAAACAAGTGGATGCACCACCAAAGGGTTCTATTTCCGTTGGATGATTGTGAGTCTCATTTTTAAACATTACTAACCACTTTTCTACCCTATCATCCACTTTCACATCTACTTCTATACTTGCTGCATTTATTTCAGAACTTTCCTCTAAGTCATTTAGCATTCCATCATGTCTTAATTCTTTCATATTTATTTGAGCCAAATCCATAAGACTTATTGGCTTTTTATTATTTATTCTATCTCGAGATTGAAGATACTCCTTTAAAGTACCCTCTATTTCTTCTTTATAATGACCTTCATCTATTTGAATTTCTTCTATTTCTGTTAAAAAAGTAGTATGTCTACAATGATCTGACCAATAAGTATCTATAACCTTTAATTCTACTATGGTAGGATTTCTTTTTTCTTCATCTTTAAAATACCTTTGACAAAATAGTAAATCTTCAAACTTCATGGCAAAACCAATTTCATCATAATAGTATTTTAATTTTTCTTCATCCATATGTATAAAATCTTTTACTATAATGTCCTCATCTTCATTTAAAGTATTTTCTTCCATTATGTATGTGTTTAAATCCATTTCCCTAGAATCCACTTCATTGATTAAATGATTCTTTATTTTATTCTTTTCATCTTCCTTTAATTTACCCTTAACTATTATTATTCTTCCCGTGTGTACATTTATATTTTCTTCCTCTATAAGTTTCACACATTGAATGGAAAAATCTTTCCTTTGATCATATTGACCTGGTAAATATTCTATTCCAAATAGAAAATCTTCTTCATCCATAGGAAAACTTTCCTCATATAAACAATCTACAGGTCCTTCTGCAAATATGGTATATTTTGCTTTTTCATAGGTTTCTTCACTTATATTTTCTATAACATATCTATTTAAAACTCGCACATTCTCTACTTTTTCCATATTTAAATTTTCTTTTAAATCCCTATATATACCTTTAGCTCCTACTTGAAATCCCTCTTTCTTTTCCACATAAATCACTTTCATCTCTTCACCCCATTGTTATATAGATTTATGAACACTAAGCTTTCTTTATACAGTAACTTGCCTACAAGGGTATATATATTGAAAGTTTTTGGAATTGTGGAACGTCACAACATCCTATGCTATTTGAACATGAGTCATGAACCTATCTACGAAGATCCACACTCTAGCATGTGACAGGGACTTCAATGGAAAAAATTTTCAATATATTTACCTGAAGTGGGCTCACATAAAGCAAGTTTAGTCTTACGAAATCTATATGATAGATTTCGTAAGACTAAGCTTTCTTTATACAGTAACTTGCCTATAAGGGAAAATATATTGAAAATCTTTGGAACCCTGGAACGTCACAACATCCTATGCTACTCCAACATGACACATGAACCTATATACGAAGATTCACACTTTCGCTTGTGA
>NZ_JAOART010000047.1 GCF_025210435.1 Anaeromicrobium sp. | reverse complement strand
CCCTGGTTCGTCTCTTCATCCTTTTCTACTCCAACATGACTCATGAACCTATCTACGAAGATTCACACTTTCGCTTGTGACAAGGACTTGGGTGGAAAAGATTTTCAATATATTTTCCTGAAATAGGCCCACGTAAAGCAAGTTTATACACCAGAAATCTATAAGGGATTAAATACTCAGGAGAAATCATATGAATAGAGTAAATAAAATATTAGAAAATAAAAAGTACAAGGAATACTTAAGTAAAATAAATAAATGTGAAAAAGACAGAATATTTTGTCGCCATACCCTACAACATTTTATTGATGTGTCTAGGATGGCATATATCCTTTCATTAGAAAAAAATCTATCCCTAGAAAAGGAAATAATATATGCAGTAGGATTGCTCCATGATATTGGCAGATTTATGGAATATGAAGAAAATATAGATCATGCTGTTGCATCTGCCCATTTATGTGTACCTATTCTAAAGGATAGTTTCTTTTCTCAAAATGAAATAGATTTAATAACCCAGGCCATAGGAAGTCATAGAAATAAGGACTTACTAAAATCAGATTTAGATTTTATAATATATGAAGCGGATAAAAAATCTAGATTATGTATAGATTGTAAATCACTAAAGGAATGTAAAAAATTTAAAAATACCCTACCAAAACTCACATATTAAACAAGGGAGCTGTTTTAGTTGATATTAATGATTGATAACTATGATTCATTCACTTATAACTTAGTTCAATATCTATCTTCACTAAAAGAAGAAGTAGTTGTAAAAAGAAATGATGAATTAACCATCCATGATATAGAAAATCTAAATCCAGATATTATAATACTATCCCCTGGACCATGTACTCCTAATGAAGCTGGTATTTGTATAGAGGTAGTAAAAAAACTTAAGGGTAAATATCCAATCCTAGGAATTTGCCTAGGGCACCAAACTATAGGACAAGTATTTGGTGGAAAAATAATAAAAGCATTAGAACCAGTTCACGGAAAGGTTCACAGTATAGACCATACTAACAAGGGAGTATTTAAAGGACTTAATAATCCCCTTAATGTAACTAGGTATCATTCACTAGTCATAGATAAGAATACCTTACCCGATTGCCTAGAAGTTACTTCTCTAACTAAAGAGGGGGAAATCATGGGTATAAAGCATAAGGAATTTATCATAGAGGGAGTACAATTCCATCCAGAGGCCATACTTACAGAACAGGGAATGGAACTACTTCATAACTTCTTAAAGATGGCTAAATCTAGAAAGTAGGTGACAAAGGATGAAAATAAAAAAAATACATACTAAATATAACGGATTTGAACTATATACTTTATTTGAAAATTATGCCTATAGTTTCATTCTAGATAGCGGTATGGATAGGGAAAGACTGGGTAAATATTCTTTCATAGGATTTGACCCATTCCTAGTATTTAAAAGTAAAAATGGAACTATAACCATTGAAGAGGGTAATACTATTAGGGTTCTTAAAGGTGATCCCTTCCATGAATTAAAAGAGATTATGAAAAAATATGAATTTAAATATGATTCTCCCCTTCCCTTTATAGGTGGAGCTGTTGGATATTTTTCCTATGATTTATGCCATCACGTGGAAAAACTACCTAGGACTGCCATAGATGATGTTAATATATATGATTGTCACTTTGGCTTATATGATGGAATAATAGTGGTAGATCACACTGAAGACGAAACCTATATATGTTCTTTAGGTATTAAGGACGACGAAAATAAAGTAATAGAGTTTATAGAAAATATTATAAATAAAAAACCCCTTCCTTCAGTTGAAGAAGAAAATAAAGGTGAAGTAACTATAGAGTCTAACTTTACTAAAGAAAATTATGTAAAAGCCATAGAAAGTATTAAAGATTACATTAAAAATGGTGATATATATCAAGCAAACATGACCCAAAGATTCACGGCAAATATGACCCAATCACCCCTTTCACTCTATTCTAAATTAAGAAAAATAAATCCAGCACCCTTTGCTGCATTCATTAATTTAAAGGACCATCACATATTATCCTCTTCTCCAGAGAGATTTATTCAAATAAGGGATAATCATGTGGAAACTAGGCCCATTAAAGGGACTAGACCCCGTGGCAAATCTCCTGAAGAAGATAGATTAAATAGGGAAGATCTCCTTAGTAGTGAAAAGGATAAATCTGAATTGTTAATGATAGTGGATTTAGAGAGAAATGATTTAGGACGAGTTTGTAAATGGGGAAGTGTATCCGTTCCTGAACTATTTACCCTAGAGACTTATCCTACTGTATATCATTTAGTTTCCACAGTAGTGGGAGAGTTAAGGGATGAAATCCATCCTATTGATTGTATAAAATACTCTTTCCCTGGAGGTTCCATTACAGGTGCACCAAAGATCCGTGCCATGGAAGTTATAGATGAATTAGAACCAACGGGGAGAAATCTCTATACGGGATCAATTGGATATATTGGATTTAACGGACATATAGATACTAACATAGTAATTAGAACTATCCTTTGCAAAAACAATAGGGCATATTTTCAAGCTGGTGGTGGAATAGTATGGGATTCTAATGCTCACCTTGAATACGAAGAATCTCTTCATAAGGCAAAAGCTTTAATGAATGCATTAAAGTTGTAGGTAGTATTATGAAAAATTCCCTTGCCTACCAATATGGATATGGACTATTTGAAACTATAAAAGTGGAAGATTCTAAATTAATTTTCTTAGATGATCACATAAAGCGATTAGTTTCATCTACTCCTAAAATAAATATGCCCCTAGAGCCTCTAAAAAATTTAAGAAATAGAGCCCTTTTATATATGAAAGAAAATAATATAAAAAATGGCATACTAAAAATCATGTATATTAAGGACACTAATTATAGGGTAGAATTTTTGTATCGTGAAAACCCTTATAATAAGTGTATGTATGAAAGGGGATTTAAAATTAATTTTTCCCATTCAAAAAGAAATCCCTATTCCAATATGGTGTACTTAAAGACTAATAATTATCTAGAAAATATATTAGAAAAAAACAACTCTAAAAGCTTAGGATTTCATGAACCCTTATTTTTAAATGTACATGATCACATAAGCGAAGGTGCCACTAGTAATATATTCTTTGTAAAAAATAATATACTATATACACCAAGTATAAATTGTGGTATTTTAAATGGAATTATGAGAAAAAATCTAATAAAATTTTGTAGGGAAAATAATATTAAATTAATAGAAGGACAATTTAGTAAGGAGTTTTTATTAGATTGTGATGAAGTATTTATTACTAATTCCATACTAGAGATAATGCCCGTATCTATTATAGAAAATAAACAGTTTAATATGGATGCCTACAAGTTAACAAAAGAAATATATAGTAAATTTTATGACTATATGAGGAAAGAGGGGAAGTAAAGATGCACAAAATGGATTTAAAATGCGGTGAATATACATTAAATTTAGGTAGTAAAACTTTCATAATGGGAATCCTAAATGTAACACCCGATTCCTTCTCAGATGGAGGAGAATTTACTAATATAGATATGGCCATAAAACATGCCAAGGAAATGGTAAGAGAGGGTGCTCACATTATAGATGTGGGTGGTGAATCCACAAGGCCAGGTAGTGAAGAAGTAGGAATGGAAGAAGAAATAAAGAGAATAGCCCCTGTTATAGAGGCCCTTGTAAGGGAAGTAGATGTTCCCATCTCCATAGACACTTATAAGTCCCAGGTGGCTCAAAAAGCCCTATCCCTAGGTGCTCACATAGTTAATGATGTATGGGGAATGCAGAGGGATAAAAATATGGCTAAAGTAGTGGCAAAATATAATGTTCCCATCATAGCTATGCATAATCAAATAGGCACTGAATATTCTACAGATATTATGGATAGCATGATAAATTTCTTTAAGGAAACGGTACGTATTGGTATAGAAGCTGGAATACCTCATAAAAATATAGTTTTAGACCCGGGTATTGGCTTTGGGAAGACAGCTGATCAGAATATAGAGGTCATGAGTAGACTTGAAGAATTGAACCAATTAGGATATCCTATATTATTGGGTACATCTAGAAAATCTACCATAGGTAAAATACTAGATCTACCTCCTAAAGATAGGGTAGAGGGCACTATTGCCACATCTATCATAGGAATTGGAAAGGGCGTAGATATCTTAAGGGTTCATGACGTAAGAGAAAACTTACGTGCAGCTAAGGTAGCTGATGCCATAGTAAGAGGTGTAGTTCCATGGACAAAATAATAATGAAAAATTTAGCCTTTTTTGCATACCACGGTGCCATATCTGAGGAAAATATCCTTGGTCAAAAGTTTTTTGTAGATGTGGAAATCTATGCAGATTTAAAAAAAGCAGGAGAAAGTGACAGGGTAAAAGATACGGTTCACTATGGTGAAGTCTACGGATTAATAAAGGATATAGTAGAAAAAAAGACTTTTAATCTAATAGAATCCCTAGCAGAAAATATATCAAAGGAAATATTAACAAATTTCCCAAAGGTAATGGAAATTGACGTTACAATAAGAAAGCCAGAAGCTCCTGTTCCTGGTATTTATGACTATTTTGGAGTACAAATAAGGAGAAAGCGTAATGAGTAAAGCATATTTAGGAATTGGCACTAATATGGGGGATAAATTTAAAAATATAAAAGATACCTTAGAATTACTAAGTGAAAATAATAGGATAAATATTACTAAAGTATCCTCCTACTATGAGACAGAACCAGTAGGATATGCTAACCAGGATTGGTTTTTAAACGTAGTTTGTGAGATAGAGACGAATTTGTTACCGTACCCACTATTAGATTATTGTGCTTTTATTGAACAAGCATTAAAGCGTGAACGCATTATAAGATGGGGTCCTAGAATCATTGATGTGGATATACTCCTTTACGAAGATTTCACTTCTACTGATGAGAAATTAACCCTTCCTCATCCTCGAATGATAGAAAGAAATTTTGTAATGATACCTTTGTACGAAATAAATAATAATTTAGTTATTAATGGTGAACCTATCAAAAATATTATTGATAGATTAAATGGAGAAGAAATTAGGAAGGTAAATCATGAAAGATAAAAAAATACTAAATGGACAAGAAATAATAGTTAATGTGAGAAACTTAAAAATAGGTGGAAATAATCCTAAAATATTCATAGGGGGCCCATGTTCTGTAGAAAGTGAAAAACAAATCATGACTACAGCTAAACACCTTAAAGAGATTGGTGTGGACATTCTACGTGGTGGAGTATTTAAACCTCGAACTAGTCCTTATGCTTTTCAGGGATTAGAAGAAGAAGGTCTTAAAATGTTAAGAAAAGCTGGAGATGAATTTGACTTACCTATCATTACAGAATTAATGGATGAGAAAAATTTAGATTTAATGTTAGAATATACAGACATAATTCAAATAGGATCTAGAAACATGTATAATTATCCCCTTTTAAAGACCCTAGGAGGAGTAGACAAGCCCGTATTACTAAAAAGAGGTATGAGTGCTACCATAAAGGAATGGGTCCTAGCAGCAGAGTATTTAGCAGCCCATGGGAATAAAAACATTATCCTTTGTGAACGGGGAGTACGTGGATTTGATAATTATACTAGAAACATGTTAGACTTGGCAGCTGTTCCTATTATGAAAAGGGAGACTGGTCTACCTATAATAGTTGATCCATCCCATGGTACAGGTGTAAAATGGCTAATACCACCTATGACTAAATCATCCCTTGCAGCTGGTGCAGATGGTATCATGGTAGAAGTTCATCCAAATCCATGTGAGGCCCTAAGTGATGGAGATCAATCCCTTACATTTGAGGAATACGAAAATCTTTATAAAGAATGTGGAAAATAGCTTTGATATATATCAAAGCTATTTTTTTATATGAATATTTTTCATTTTTATACAAATTCCAATATTATTTTACAAAATTATACATTATAATAATAAATAGGCCCTAAAAAATAAAATCTTTAAACTAAATATCTATACTATTGATTTTAAACAACTTAAAATTAAGATTATACTGGGAGGTAAGTAACGTGGATAAAATACCCTATAGGAAAAGATTGCTCATTAAAGTCACTTTATCTTTTTTAACCATCATAGTCCTAACTACTGGAAGTCTATTAGGCATAATGTATTATGAAAATTATAGTCTGTTAGTGAGTAATGTGGGAAATAAAGCCTTACAAGTGGCCAAAGTAGCTGCTGACAAAGTCGATGTGGAAGAACTTAAAAAGTTTGAAACTATAGACCATATGGAAAGAACATCTTATAAGGATATAAAAGAAAAACTTTATTCTATTAAGAATATATCTGGAGCAAAGTATTTATATATTATGAGACAAAACGAAAATGGTGAATACACTTATGTGATAGAAACTATTGATATTGATAAGGGAGAAACTTCAGAAATTAACCGGGTAGAAGAAGATTTTTTTCCTGAGTTTGAAATTGCCATGAATGGAAATATTTATGTAGATGACAAAATATGGGTTGATGACGAATATGGCATAGGAGTTACTTCATGCTATCCTTTAAAGGATAAAACTGGTGAAGTAGTTGGATTTGTAGGTGTTGACTATGATGTAGAAACAGAATACAAGGCATTTCATAAAATGAAACAAAATATTATTATGATAGCATTAGGAATATTAGTATTAATATCAATAATAAGTATAGCCCTATTAAAAAGAACTATACAACCAATAGAAAATATGGCTAAAATGGCTAATAAAATAGCAAATTATGATCTATCCGTTGAAAATATCCCTATTGAAACTAAAGATGAAATAGGCCTATTAGCTAGGTCTTTTAATAAAATGATAGAAAATTTAAGGGAATTAATCCAACATATAAAAAACACCTCAGAAGGTCTAGGGGCATGTTCTCAACAACTAGCTGCTTCGTCTGAGCAATCAAACACTATGGCAGATCATGTGGCTGAGACAATGGATAAACTTGCTAGAGATGCAATAGAAAATTCCTCATCAGTGGAAGAAGCTACTCAAACTATTAATACTATGTCAACAAACATAGAACAAATTTCCAACAACGCCCAAACAACAAGGAGCACTGGAAAAAGTGCTGAAGAAGCAGGAGAAAAAGGAAAAGAAGCAGTAAATAGATCCATCCAGACAATGGCTCAAGTTCAAAAGTTTATGAAGGAAGCTGTTGAATCAACACATACTCTAGGCAAAAATTCAAAGGAAATAGGTAATATAATTGAAATTATAACTAGTATAGCAGACCAAACTAATCTCTTAGCTTTAAATGCAGCCATAGAAGCCGCAAGAGCAGGAGATTCAGGACGAGGTTTTGCTGTAGTGGCAGAAGAAGTTAGGAAATTGGCAGAGGAATCAAGTAATGCTGCTAGTCAGATTACCCAATTGATAGATAATGTGCAAAGGGGTACAGATTCAACCGCAGACTTAATAAAAAAAGGTTCAAAGGTAGTAGAAGAAAGTTCCATGGCAGTTATGGAAACAAGCAGTGCATTTGATAGCATAAGCACTTCCATAAGTGAAATTATATGTGATATTGAAGAAGTATCTAGGACAACTCTAAAAATGGCCAATAGCTCAAACCAAGTTGTACATATGATGGACACTATGGCAAATCTCACATATGAAGGAACTACTGCAACACAACAAGTTTCTGCCACAACCCAAGAACAGATGGCTTCCATTGAAGAAATTACTTCTAACGCTGAAAACTTAGCGCATATGTCAGATGATTTACAAAAACAAGTCTACAAATTTAAACTTTAGGCATATGAAAAAAACAAACTAGTCGGTTCCCTGAGGGATTTGTATTATTTTCAAGGCATGGTGAGCGAGCATATTGAACATATGTAAGCGATTCCATAACGAAGAAAATAATTCAAATAACCAGTGAAATAACTAATTTATTTTTTGAATATGCCTTAAATAGAAATAGCTCTGAGAAACCTTAGAGCTATTTTTTTATTTTCCTTCACATGATTATTAAACTTATCCCAAAAGATTTTTAAGTCCATATTATAAAGTAAGAACTTGTTCATTTGACAATTATTATCATCATTGTTATAATTGATAATAATTTTCATTATCAGGAGTGTGATCCCATGAACAAACATAAACAATGTTTTAAACAAAATAAAGATCCATTTATACAGTGGTTAGTAGGAACTTTAGGACCTGTCATATTGGGAGTAAAGCCTTCAGAAATAATGAGTTTTAAAGTAAGTGATGTTACTACTAATGAGAAAATAAAAAAAATAGAGGAAACCTTCTCTATTTGCAAACATATATCCTATAAAATTTCATACTATAATGGTACTAGTATAAAAATATTGTTTTATAATGTAGAATCTTTAGAAAAAACTTTAAAAGACCCCCAGAACTTGAAATTCCTAGTTTCCATGGGATATCCAAGAAATTTTTCCCTAATTTTTTTCCTAAATCATTTGATTAGTAAGATAAATCTTGGTATAATACCTACAGAAATAGGAGTTTTTTTAGGCTATCCTTTAAAGGATGTTATTGGGTTTATAGGTCATCCATCTTTAAAGTTAACTAAGATTAATGGCTGGAGAGTTTATGGGGATTCGAAAATATCTGATCAGAGATATGAAGAATTTCTCCAAGCTAAGAAAAAGATTCGTGACTTATTAACAATCAATAATCCTAGTACTATTCTCGCTATAACATCATAATAATGTTATCATATAAAAACCCCCAAAGGACACTGGTTTTACCCAGTGTCCTTTACCCCGTTATTTAGCAAATTTTACAATGGTGCTCAATACCTTTTCTAAATCTTCTTTGCTTATTTCTCCATTACAATTTTCTATTAAACAATCATCTGCATACTTCTCAAGTATAAGTAGTCCAACCCTATGTACAGAAGATCTTATGGCTGCTATTTGGATAAGTATATCTTCGCAACTCTTATCATCTCCTTCTATCATCTTTTCGATTCCACCTATATGACCCTTAATAGTTTTTAACCTATTTAATATATCCTTTTTAGCCTTTTCTTTACTCATAATTTTCCTCCTAAGCTCTAATACCCCTACGCCAGGGGGTTAATTATAATATATCCTTTTTTCAAAAAAAATCAAGGTCTTTTATAGGCATATGAAAAAAATAAACTAGTCAGGGCCCTGAGGGATTTGAATTATTTTCAAGGCATGGTGAGTGAGCATATTAAACATATGTAAACGACTCCATAACGAAGAAAATAGTTCAAATAGCCAGTGAAATGACTAATTTTTTTTTTTGAATATGTCTTATAGGCATATAAAAAAATAAAAGGATATGCCTAAGGCATGATACCTTATAAACACATCCATCTAAAAAAAATTTTAATACCCGTAAGGATCATCATAAGGGCGGCCATAGGGACTACCATAAGGGCTTCCATAGGGATTATAGCGGTATCTTCTCCTTCTTCTCCTAAGAAGTTCGGTGATAATAAAAGCCCCTATTAAAGCTTCTAATGGTCCTCCTCCATATCTAGATGCTTCCACATCCTGTTTTATTCCTTCCCTTTCATACATTACCTTTACCTCTTTAACCATCCTATCAAAATCCTCTTTTCTAGGAAATGGTTGCATGTGCATATTATATATATGATCTTCCCTTGCACATACCATCCTTACATAAGGATATAGTTTGTGGTAAAGAGGGTGATAAAGCTTCATTGCTTCTTTTTCGTGATACTCCATGTATTCATAATAGTTATGCATTAGACCCCCTCCTAAAAAATTTCATGGTATATAATATGTAGCTTCTTAATGTAAAGTGCATATATTTTTATATAATATTAGAATTGTCCGTACTTTTTTATTTATAAGGAATAGGACAAACAATACTTATAATATATTATTAGTACGAGATAAGCTAGAGAGGTGAATATTATGTTAAAAATATTTGTTTTAAAAAGGCGTCATGTATACATAGCTTTCCTAATCCTATTAATGCTAATAGGTGGTCTTATTTTTTTAATGGCCAGATCCGGGTCTAATGAAACTTTCTCTGATACTATGAAGTTTACCTATAAAAAAATTTCCCCTGAACAAACTAAGGTATTGCTAGATAAAAATCCTAATGCTATAGTTTTTGATATCAGGGAAGAAGATGAATACATACAAGGACATATTCCAAGTGCAACCCACCTGAGCTATAAGGAACTAAAAGTACAAATGGATTATTTCAATAAGGATAGGATATATGTCATATATGGACCTACTACTAAAAAAGCTTCTAAGGTAGCTGATGTTATGACAAGCAAAGGTTTCCCCAAAGTATATATTTTAAATGGGGGTATAGATAAATGGCCCTATGATTTAGAATAAACTAGACAATGTCTAGTTTTTTTAATATTATTAAATCAAGGAGAGATTATTAAGTTTAATAATCTCTCCTTGATTTTTTAAATTCTTGGTGGCAGGGTTGGGTTCTTTGGTACTACAATTTCCCCAGTCTTTGCATCTATATGAAGTATCCAGTATCCATAGTCATTAACATCCTTGTGGAATTCCTCTACAGGATGCCAATATACAAATCCCGTCATTCCTTCATAGGGTTGTTCACTTTCCATAAATCTACCTGGAATACCATACATATAGTATTTCTTATCATTTTCTTCATATTTAATTCCAAATATATAATGTTCATACTTATTGATTAAACCAGGACAAGTTGGTCCCATCTCTTCATTATCTTCTTCAGATGCACATCCAGAAAATGGCAAAAAATCCCTATACATAGTTTCATCATCATGATCAATTCTCCACCATCTAGTATTTTGTATATTTTTATCAAATGGTATTATTTCTGGATAATACCCTAGCATACTCTCCACATAGTTACATATCATTTTAAAGTGGTATTCATAAGATGATTCTTCCCTCCCATGGGAATTATTTAATCCCTCTAATGGAAATTCCTTATGGCCATACTCTGTTTCTTCTTCCCCATTATAGAATTGACTTTCCATAAAATCTAAATTTTTCTTATCATACTCTATAAATTCTTTCTCTGGTCCTGTTTTTAAATCTTTAAAGGTATCTAGTCCTTCTACTTCTACTTGGTCCCCTAACTCTTGAAAAGCATCAGATTCTTCTATTTCTTCTATTTCTAGATCTTTAAAAATTTCTATTTCCTCATTTTCTTTAACTTGAGCAAATAACTCTACTTTTTCTTCTTCATCCTTTTTATCCAATACTTCTTCTAGTATATTCTCTTCTTTATTAACTTGAACAATTTCAACTGGTATATCTTCTATAGGTAATATGTTATCTGCAACTTCCCTTTCTTCATAGGAATCCTCATTAGGTTCCATATGCACTATATTTTCCTCTTTAACTTCCACAACCTCATAATCCCTATTGGATTCCTCAGTTATACGAGTTTCTTCCTCTTCTTCATTCTTTTTGAATAGGTCATTTTCATTTTTTCTTGATAACTCATTGCTAAAAGCTTCTTTCCATAGAACCTTCTTCTTGTCTATATATCCTGCTAAAGGTATGATAATGGATTTTCTCTTTGCCTCTTTTGTGGATTCTGCCACAATGCAAACCACATTAAAATCCTTCATTGATGTTTTCTTTCCATCCATGTTATCAGGATTAAAGGTCCATTTTAATTCAGCTTTACCACTCTCTTCTACCTTTAAAATTCCATTATCCACATAGATAATATGATCTTTATTAGTACTTACTAAATAGGATCTATAAACATATTCTGCTTCATAGAAGTACTTCATATTTTGTATATAATGAGTAAGTACACCCTTTCCATTTTTTATTTCAATCTTAGTATATCCCTTTGGACTTTTTCCTATTTGTAAACTAAAACCTTCATCTTCTTGACCTAGTATGACAAAATACCTACGGTATTTTTTATTGTCCATTCTTTACTCCCTCCTCCCCTTTTTATCACCTTACTATTAATATATGTGGCCTTTTAAAAATAGTGCCTTTTTTATCATAAGAGTACAAAAAAAATGGCAGGAAATTTTCCATGCCATTTATTGATTATATTATGAAAGCATCTGCCAATTTAGCAAACTCATCTATAGATAAGGTCTCTCCCCTTCTCTTAGGGTCTATCTGAGCCCTCTCTAGGGTTTCTCTTATGAAATCCTTCTCAAAGTTTAACCCACTATTAGATAAGGCATTTAAAAGGGTTTTTCTCCTCTTTCCAAAGGCAGCCCTTACTATTTTAAATAGTAGCTTTTCATCCTTTACTTGAACCCTAGGTTTTTCTAGGACCTCTAGGTTTATAACAGTGGATTCTACCTTAGGTTGAGGAATGAATACACTCCTTGGTACCTTAGTTATTATATGGGGCTCACAATAATATTGTACTGCCACAGATAAAGCTCCGTACTCTTTAGTTCCAGCACTAGCCCTCATTCTATCTGCTACTTCCTTTTGAATCATTACGGTAATCCCCTTAACAGGTACCTTCTCTTCTAAGAACTTCATTACAATAGGTGTAGTAATATAATAGGGTAGGTTAGCTATTAATTTAATAGATCCTTCAACCTTTAAATCTCTTAATAGGGTATGTATGTCAACTTTTAATACATCCTCATTTACTATGTCTATATTATCCTTATCTCCTAGGGTTTCTCCTAATATGGGAATTAAGGTCTTATCTATTTCTATGGCCACAACCCTTTTAGCTTCATCGCATAATACTTGAGTCAATGTTCCGATTCCAGGGCCTACTTCTATTACCGTATCTTCCTTGGTCACATTTGAACCATGGACTATACTATATAGTATATTTTCATCTATTAAAAAGTTTTGACCTAGGCTCTTTGAAAATTTAAATCCATGCTTGTTTACTATTTCTTTAGTTTTTTTAGCTGATACTAATTTATCCATCCTTATTATTTCAACTCCCTTTTCATCTCTTCTAGTGCAAGGTTAAATTCTTCCCTAGTAATACCATAATTATTTAATCTATGTAAAAATTGCTTTCCATTGGCATATCCTATGCCTAACCCTTTTCCCATTCTGTCCCTTCTTTTAGTAGCCTTATCGGAACCTACTAAATCATTTCTTATTAAATCTATTTTTTTAAATTCTTCTCTTTTTTCTGTAGTAACACTTCTTACCTTTTCAAGGGCAGCTATTATACTCTCAGGAGTAGCATTTTCTATACCTATATCTCCTTTTTTTGTAGCCTCGTCCCTAGGAAGAAAGGCATGTTTGCATCCGTCCACTCTATCTGTTATATATTTTCTTATCTTCTCCCCTGCAAAGTCAGGATCTGTAAATATGATTACTCCCTTTTTCTCTTGAGCAAATCTAATTCTATCTATAGTCTTCTTCGTAATACCAAATCCATGGGTAGTTATGATTTCTGCATCTACTGCTCTTTTCACTGCTGACACATCGTCTCTACCTTCTACAACAATGACTTCTTTTATTATCATTCGTTTCCTCCATTTTTATTTATTCTTTCCTAATTTTACAATATGTATTTTCCCTTGTATAGGATTATTTTTTAATATGGCTAAAGTACATAGGCCTAAGCTTTCTATATACAGTAAATTGCCTACAAGGGAAACTATATTTTAATTTTTGGGAATCGTGGAACGTCACTATATCCTAGGAATAATCCACATGACACATGAACCTATTTTTAAAATTCACATTCTGTCATGTGACAGGTGACTTCGATGGAAAAAAATAAAATATAGTTTCCTGAAGTAGGCCCACACAAAGCCAATTTCCCCACAATAAAACTATAAAGACAGTTAGCTTTTAAACTAACTGCCCTTTATTCCAATATATATACCATCACAGGTCTTCTTCCATATTTATTTACCTTTTTAGGGTCTTTCATAAATAAATCTATTTTCTTTCCCTTTATGGCCCCACCCGTATCCTCAGCAGATGCAAAACCATAATCTTTAGTCCTATCTAATGACTTTACATACAATTTACTTCCCAAAGGTATTACCCTAGGGTCTACAGCCACAACTCCTGGTCTAGCCTTTGTTCCACTACGAGTTATTCCATAATATTTATCTCCTGGATTTTTACCACAACTTTCATAACTTAAATCATAGGCTGTAGCAGACATTTTTATGACTCTTTTTACCCTTTTATTGCCTCTAGATGTGGCCACATATAATGCAGTTCCCTTTTCAACCACTTCATCCTTAGGCTTAACTAGTATTTCTTCTGCCAATATTTCCCTAGATATTTCTTCACCATTTTTATATACTACCTTATATTCACTTAATTTTTTTCCCTTTTCCCCTTTATCTATTAAGTTTATTTTACCCTTATCCATATTATCATTATATTTAATAATACTCTTATAATTAATTTCTTCTTCTACTTTCAAGGATTTTTCTAATATCTTAACTATTTTTATTTCACCATCTTCTCCAATAGACTCTTTTAATGGGGGTACTACTTCGTCCTTTGGGCCAATTTCAATATCATGTTCCATAAGAATATCACTAACATTTGTGTTAGCACTCATTATAACTTCTTCTTTCTGATCTATCATTAGGTTTATTGGTTTTGCCCTATTAATAATAATATTCATATTTTTAGATACTTTACTATCTAATGGAACTGATATTTTGTCGTAAGCATTTAAATTCACTTTTCCCTTTTCTAAAGTTTCCTCCACCGTGTCTATAAATCCACATACGCATATTTTTCTTTTTCCATCCTCTATAGTTATACTTTTATAATTAGCATATGAAAAGGTAGCTACACTTAATATTAAGACTAGGACTAAAAGTATATTGGCTTTTTTATGCTTAATAATCATAAAATTTCCTCCTTAATTTATCTCCAGTCATAGCTAGAAGACATGGTATTCTATCTCAAAAAATGTAAATAGTCAAATTCTTGTATGATTTATTAATACATTTCCTATTATTAACATGACTTTGCCTTTTATACTTTACATAAAATTCTAATATTATTCATAAAAATATATATTTCCTAGGAAATAGCGCTTTTTTCCTTTTTTATAACATTATTCCATATTTTAGGATATTTCATAAATGGCCAAATGAAACTCTCAGTAAATAAGTATATAGATTTATTGGTTTTAAATTTGTTTTATACAGTAACTTGCCTATAAGGGAAACCATTGAAAATTTTTGGAACCCTGGAACGTCACAACATCCTATGATACTCCAACATGAATCATGAACCTATATACGAAGATTCACACTTTCGCTTGTGACAAGGACTTGGGTGGAAAAGATTTTCAATAGTTTCCTGAAATAGGCCCGCATAAAGCTGGTTTATAAATACGAAATCTATAACCTTACAAAGGACTACTTTAAATGATATGAAAGATACCCTAACATTTATGACACCTATTTTTCATATGCCTTAAATTTTTTTTCATAGATGATAAAATCTATAAAAACCATACTTCACCTTAGAAGTACGGTTTTCATTTTCCATATAAGACATATTCAAAAAAAATTAGGACAGCATATTAAATATATGTCTGTCCCATGGCAGAAAAATAGAAGACAATGATTATTTATATTAAGCTTTCACAAGCTCATGTCTTATACTGACTTTGCTTTTTCTTTTGTATGTAAATAAGTCCTTTTTAGATTCTATGTGAATATAATCGGGACAGTATTGTACATCCCCATTTATGATATGTATTTTACATTCCCTTTTACAGCAAGCACATTTATTAGCAACCTTTAAATTTTCCATTATTATCCCCCTTAAGCTGTCCACTTTTTTTCATATTATCATATGTATATTGAAAAATATGTAAAAGTTCATTGTCAAAAAAGCACTAAAAAATGTAATTTTCTTTTTTTCACAAAACAAATTCCTTTACTATAACATATTCATATATAAATTTAAAATACTACAAGACTAACTTGAAAAATAATTTAGTCTTGTAGTATTTCCTTCTTTATTCCCTTTTCTAGAGATTTTTCATAGTCTATAAAATCATATATGTCCTCTTCAAATTTAGGGTTGAAATTTTTAAATTCATTTATGCACAATTTCTCTATGGGTATATTTTTTTCTTCACAATATAGAACTATATTTCCTGAAATTTCATGGGCATCTCTAAAACTAATTCCCTTGTTAACTAAATAATCTGCCACTTCTGTAGCATTTAAAAAACCCATTTTAACACTATCTTTTAAGTTCTTTTCATTCACTTTCATAGTCTTTATCATACTAGTCATAATAACTACACAATTAGATACAGTATCTAAGGCATCAAAGAATTGTTCCTTATCCTCCTGCATATCCTTATTATAAGCTAGAGGCAGGGCCTTCATAGTAGTTAATATGCTCATGAGTGATCCATATACTCTCCCAGTTTTTCCTCTTATTAATTCTGCTCCATCTGGATTTTTCTTCTGAGGCATTATACTACTACCTGTAGAGTATTTATCGTCTAAAGTAATAAATTTAAATTCTTGAGAAGACCACATTATAATTTCTTCACTTAATCTACTAAGGTGCATCATTATTATTGAAAAATCACTTATTAACTCAATTATATAATCCCTGTCACTAATACCGTCTAAAAAGTTAGCTACTTTATTTTTAAAACCTAGATTATGAGCAGTGAAATCCCTATCAATATCATAAGTTGTTCCAGCCAAAGCACAGCAGCCTAAGGGGCTCTCATTTAAAATATCCACACTATTTTGGAGGCGTTTAATATCCCTTTTAAACATTTGATAGTATGCCATCATGTGATATTTTAAAGTAACCGTTTGAGCCCTTTGAAGATGAGTATACCCTGCCATTATAATATTGTTTTCATCTCCAAATATTTTTAAAGCATCATTCAAATTATTTAGTCTTCCTATTAAGTTCATAGTTTCTTCCTTTGCAAATAATTTCATGGCCACTGCCACTTGGTCATTTCTACTTCTAGCCGTATGAACTTTCTTTCCTACAGGACCTATTTTATCTATAAGGTTTAACTCTATAAAGGAATGGATGTCTTCATAATCTCCCTCTATCTTCAAATCTCCACTATCTACTTCTTTTTTTATCTCCTTTAGGCCATGAACTATTTTTTCCTTTTCCCCATTAGATAATATACCTACTTCACATAACATGGTCACATGGGCTATACTAGCCTTTATGTCATGAGGAAATAATCTTTTGTCAAAGGGCAGTGAACTATTAAATTTATTCATCAAATAGTCCACTTCTTCCTTAAATCGTCCTCCCCAAAGTTTCATTTTAAAGTTCCTTATCCATCATGGCCTTAATTTTAAATGGGAGGTTGAAAAGATTTATGAATCCACCTGCATCACTTTGATCATAAAGGTCACTATGGCCAAAGGATGATATTTCCTGATTGTAGAGTTTGTATTTAGAATCCATTCCCGCTGGAATTATATTTCCCTTATAAAGTTTTAATTTCACCCATCCAGTAACATTTTCTTGAGTCTTATCAATAAATGCATCTAAACTCTCCTTTAAAGTACTAAACCAAACGCCGCTATATACAAGTTCTGCATATTTAAGTCCTATCATCTGCTTATATTGATAAGTCATTTTATCTAATACTAAATGCTCTAATTCCTTGTGAGCAAACATAAGAACACTTCCACCGGGAGTTTCATATATGCCCCTTGATTTCATTCCTACCAATCTATTTTCTAATAAATCAACTACTCCAACTCCATTTTCTCCACCTATTTCATTTAATTTGCTCAATATTTCCACAGGAGATAGTTCCTCTCCATCTATCTTCGTAGGAATACCCTTTTCAAAATGGATAGTAACATAAGTTGGTGTATCACTTGCTTCTTCTAGTGTTTTTGTCATCATATACAATATGTCTGGTTTATGCTCATTTTTCACATCTTCTATATCTCCACCTTCATGACTTATATGAAGTAGGTTTTGATCTCTAGAATAGATCTTTTCCTTAGTAACGGGTACTTCTATACCCATTTCATTGGCATAATCTATAGCATCTTCTCTAGATTTAATATTCCACTCCCTCCAAGGAGCTATTATCTTTATACTAGGATCTATGGCAGCTATGGTAGTTTCAAATCTAACCTGATCATTTCCCTTACCAGTACATCCATGGGCTATATACTTGGCCCCTTCCTTATGGGCTATCTCAACTAATTTCTTAGCTATAAGTGGTCTTGCAATTGAAGTTCCTAACAAATATTTATCTTCATATACTGCATTTGCCTTTAAGGCTGTGAATACATAATCCTTAACAAATTCCGCTTGAACATTTTCAATGTAAATCTTTAAGGCCCCTGAAGCTATGGCCTTTTCTTTAACTTCCTTCATATCATCCTCTTGGCCCACATTCACACAAGCAGCCACAATATCTAGATCATAGTTTTCCTTTAACCATGGCACTATGATAGAAGTATCTAATCCCCCCGAATAAGCTAATACTACCTTTTCTTTCATTTTTAAAAATCCCCCTCTTATTCCTCAGCTAATTGGCTGTTTTTAGCAACAAATTCTTCAATTTTATTTTCCTTCATTAATTTATCTAGTACAGAATCTATTACCTTTACTAAATCCTCATTTCCCTTTTTAACGGCTATGGCAGAACCATTATCATTAGTTTCAATCTTCACATCTGATATGATTAATTCCTCATATTTATTCACATAAGATTTTGCCACAGGACTTTCTACTATTACTACATCTACCTTTTTCTCCAGTAAATCTAACATTATATTAGAAAGTTTAGCTAATCCCTTTATCTTCTTATCATTTCCATATTCTTTAGCTAACTCTTCCTGTACTGTTCCCTTTTGTACTCCTATTTTAATATCCTTTAACTTATCTAAGCTATTTATCTTGCTACTATTTTCATCTAATATGACTACTGCTTGTTTGGCTTGGTAATATATCTTAGAAAAATCTACGCTCTTTTTTCTTTCTTCCGTTGGAGTCATTCCAGCTATGATAATATCAACCTTCTCCCCATTTAATGCAGCTAACAATCCATCAAAGGCCATATCCTTAATCTCAACTTCCACACCTAGTTCTTTGGCAATTTCATTAGCTATGTCTATATCAAATCCTACTATAGTGTCTTTACCATTTATATCCTTGTGAAATTCATAAGGTGGATATGCAGCACTAGTTCCTATAACAATCTTTCCTTGGCTCTTAATAGAGTCCACCTTAGACTGGACCTCTTCACCTTTACAGGCAGCCATACTAATAACCAATAATAATCCTAATAAAATTGATAATATCTTTTTCATATTCATCCTCCTTTTGTATTTTTATTCATCGTTATGAATATTTATTAATTGTTATGAATTATATTACACTTCTTTATAGGTGTCAATATATTTTTTCTCTTTTATTTATAGGCAATTATAACCAGCTATTTAACTAATAAAAAGGGCTAAATTCTATTTAGAAAAACTTACAAATAGAATTTAGCCCTTTTTTTATGTGTAATTTTAAAGTTTATAATCATAATTTTATTACCAGCTTTGTACGAAAGATACAAATCTAATGGATGTAACTACAACTGCCATTGACATTACTATATATATACTTCCTATCATAGCTCTCTTAATCATTTCTAATCCCCTTCTTTCAATTTTATTAGTTTATTCCCATATTAAAATTATACCTGAAAATAAGGAGTTTAAACATTAACTCTTTCTTAAATATTATTAAGTAAGGATTAAGGATTTTATGATTAATAAGTCATTTTTGTGTAATAATTTATCTTTGCCAAATTTAATAATATGGTATAATATGGTCATTAACTCACGTTGAACTAATGGTTAGTATGAAAAATACATTAAAACAAGCCTATGAATCTCAATTAACACCATAATAAAGAGAGGTGTACAAAATGACTAAAAACAAAAAAAGAAAAATAAAAAAATCACATGCTTCCATGAATACCAAACCACAATATTCCACTAGGTCACATTTAAAGTTTATTTTCTATACTTGGATACCAATATTCTTAATAACATCACAGGAGTTTCCCGAGAAAGCCCTTTATTCAATTAGCCCATTAAGAGTGCTACCTATAGCTTGTGCATGGATAATAGGCACGTTGTTCTATAAATTCGTAATAGGAAGATATAAGCATAAAATGGATCTATATTCACGGGAAGGTGCTAAAGATGTATTCCTCCCTCTCATAATTATGCTTGTAGTAAGTTCTTTAATTACAAAAATATCAGAAATAACAAATCTCCCCTTAAAAGAAATATTTTTTCCCTAACAATCATGACCACCCGTCGAACGGGTGGTTTGCTTTAGCCCTAGAAGGGCATGTTGCTCGCCGTGTCTTAAGACACATTGAAAGGTCTGCCAACCGCTTTCCTTCTCAGGCTACCCCTAAAGGGGTTATTTTTTCTTGCCT
>NZ_JAOART010000046.1 GCF_025210435.1 Anaeromicrobium sp. | reverse complement strand
TGCGGGCCTATTTCAGGAAAATATATTGAAAATCTTTTCCACCCAAGTCCTTGTCACAAGCGAAAGTGTGAATCTTCGTATATAGGTTCATGTGTCATGTTCAAGTAGCATAGGATGTTGTGACGTTCCAGGGTTCCAAAGATTTTCAATGGTTTCCCTTATAGGCAAGTTACTGTATAAAAAAATATAAAGGAGAAATAACCATGAAAAAAATATTAGTTGTGGATGATGATATAAATATTTGTGAGTTAATAGGACTTTATTTGAGGAAAGAAGGATATGAGGTTGTATTTGCCCATGACGGGAAAAGTGCCATAGATGTGTTAGGGAGGGAAATATCTAATTTAGTTATATTAGATATAATGCTTCCAGAGATGGATGGCTGGGATGTGTGTACAGAAATGAAAAAAATTAGTGATATTCCCATAATAATGTTAAGTGCAAAGGGAGATACCTTTGATAAGGTATTAGGATTAAAATTAGGAGCTGACGATTATATGGTAAAGCCCTTTGAACCTAGGGAGCTTATAGCAAGAATAGATGCAGTATTAAGAAGAACATATGGGTCTACCATATCTACTAAAAGTATAAGTCTACCCAATTTATATATAGATTTAGATAAATATATAGCTAGAATAGATGATGAACATATGAAATTGCCTAAAAAGGAAATGGAGCTGTTATATTTTTTGGTTAAAAATAAGGGGAAGGTATTCACAAGAGAACAACTCATAGATAATATATGGGGAATGGATTTCTTTGGAGATACAAGAACTATAGATGTACATGTAAAAAGATTAAGGGAAAAATTATCTAGATTAAGTGATAAATATAATATAAAAACCATATGGGGTGTAGGATACAAATTTGAAATAATATAAAAGGAGTAGCAGAAAGATATGGGAAATACAGTATTTAAGAAGTTGTTATATTTTTATTTTGTAATAATACTTTTATCCTTTTTAATACTTGGAATAGCTTTTTCTCAATTGTTTAGTAGTTATTATTTCAATAGACAAGAAAAGGTATTACTAAATGAAGGAAAAAAGATAAATTATCTAGTTATAGATTATTTAAATAATCACATAAGTAATGAAAGACTAAAATTAGAATTACAGGCTGTAGAAAAATTTTTAAATACAAGAATATGGATTATTAATAAAGAAGGAATCATATATGGGGTATCGGGAGACGATGAAGAGTGGATAGGAAAACAGATTACGGCAACGGAAATGCTACAAGTATTAGATGGGAAAATAATAACTAAAAAGGGAATGTATCATGAAAATGAAACAGTTCCCCTATTAACGGTAGGAATGCCCATTTATATAAATGGGGAAGTGAGTAATGCCATAATAATGCATACACCCCTATATGAAGTTACTAGCGTTATAGGAGAAGTTCATAAGATGATTATAATATCCATGAGCATAACCTTTGTGGGAGCCTTCATATTATTGTGTATAGTTTCAAAAAAAATATCCCATCCATTAAGGGGGTTAGCCATAGGAGCAGAAAAAATATCCTATGGAGATTTTTCCTACAGAATAGAAATAGAGGAAGATGGAGAAATTGGTAAAGTTATAGATACCTTTAATAGGATGACTGAAAAATTAGGAGAGATAGAAAAAAATAGAAAAAGCTTCATATCTGCAGTGACCCATGAATTAAGATCCCCCATTACCCTAATAAAGGGATTCGCCCAAGGCATGGTAGATGGAACTATTGAGGAAAGTGATCACCCTAAATATTTAGACATAATCTTAAGAGAAACTAGGAGGCTTAATGATTTAATCACAAATTTATTAGATATACAGAGGATGGAATCTGGGAAATACCCTATAAATAAAAATAAATTTAATATAAGTGAGTTGATAAGTAGAACATTAATAAGATATGAAGAGGAAATAGAAAAAAAACATATTCAAGTCCAATTGAATTTAGATGATAATATACATGTTTATGCAGATAAGGATTCTATACAACAAGTAATAATAAATTTAGTAGATAATGCTATTAAATTTATGAAGGATGATCCTGTCCTTACTATAATAACTAAGAAAAAAGGTAATAAATGTATGATTACTATAAGGGATAATGGTATTGGTATAAATAAGGAAAATATACAAAATATATGGGAAGAATTTTATAAGGAAGATAAATCTAGAAACAGAAATAAAAAGGGTACTGGTTTGGGCCTTCATATAGTTAAAAAGATTATGGACATACATAAGGAAAAAATAGAAATAGAGTCAGAAGTGAGTTTGGGAACGTCATTTCTATTCTACCTCCAGCTATATAAGGAAAATTAGAAAAAATATTAATAGATTATTCATAATTTATTAATATTAATAAATTATAATTTATTATAAGGGAGGGATAATAGTGACTGAAAAAGACTATTCAAATCTTTATGAAGAGCAGGATGAACCTATAAAAGAAGAAGTTAGTAATTATGAACACATGTACAAGGGAAATTATAAGAAAAGAAATAATACAAATTTAAAATTAATTACCATAATAATAATATCAGCCCTAATTGGAGGATTAATTTCAAGTTATATAATGCCCGTATTCATATTTGGAAAAATAATACCTTATCCAGATAATTATTTTGGCAATGATACAAAGAAAATTATACAAGTGGATAAGACTAATACGGAGTTTTTAATATCTGCCATAGCTAAAAAGGCCATGCCATCTGTTGTGGGTATAACTACAGAAATTGTACAAAAGGATTATTGGTTTGGTGAGAGGAAAGCCAAAGGCCTAGGTACAGGAGTAGTAGTTGATTCTAGAGGATATATAATTACTAACGCCCATGTAATAAATAATGGAAATGCCCAAAAGGTAAATGTTTTATTTTATGATGGAGCTAAAGAGGAAGGACAAATACTGTGGCAAGATTCTGTATTAGATTTAGCTGTTCTTAAAGTGGATAATGTAAATTTAGTGGCAGCAGAATTGGGAGAGTCAAAGGATTTAGAAGTTGGACAAGTGGCTGTGGCCATAGGAAATCCCTTGGGGCTTCAATTTGAAAGAACTGTTACATCGGGTATTATAAGTGGACTTGAAAGAAGAATTGATATAAACGAATATGAATCCATAGAAGGATTGATTCAAACGGATGCATCAATAAATGAAGGAAATAGTGGTGGTCCTCTACTAAACTCTAAGGGACAAGTAATTGGCATAAACACGGCAAAAATTAAAACGGCAGAAGGATTAGGATTTGCAGTACCTATAAATGTGGCAAAACCCATAATTGAGCAGTTTATAGAAAATGGTCAATATGAAAAGGTATATGTGGGAATAAGAGGTATGGAAGTGGAACGATTTGAAAGGGCCATAGGTGTAGATATAGAAGCTAAAGAAGGGGTATATATTGTAGAGGTTGTACATGATTCTCCAGCGGCTAAGGGAGGCCTTACATCTGGTGATGTAATAGAGGCTATAGAAAATGAAAATATAAAAAGCATGAGTGAAATATCACGAATATTATACAAGTATAGACCTGGGGATACTATAAATATGAAAATCCTAAGGGATGGAAAAGAAAAGGAAATAAGTATAAAACTTCAAAAGACCCCTAAGGATTACTATAAGAAAAAATAAAAGTCAATTTTCAATTGACTTTTATTTTTTTAAGCACCTAAGAGCCCTCATTCTACAAGCTTCAGCATGATACATGGCAGTCATATACTCATTCATATGTTCCATGTAGCGAATTTCATCCATGTCCATATGTTCCACAGATGGCATGATAGGCATTCCATTCATATACGGCATATAAGGATTTTGAGGTATATGGAATCTACCCATAGGTGGCATCATGGGATGGATAGACTCAGTGATCATTTCGCCCCTTTTTATGTCATAATCTAAATCTTCAATATATTTATCCATTTTTCTTCCCCCTATAATTTATAAAAATCCCTTCCCTTTTAAAATATGCATAGTCATATTTATTTGACACAAATACATGGTTATAGATTTCGTATTCATAAACTTGCTTTATGTGAGCCTACTTCAGGAAATTATATTGAAAATTTTTTCCACCAAAGTCCTTGTCACAAGCGAAAGTGTGAATCTTCGTAGATAGGTTCATGAGTCATGTTCAAATAGCATAGTATGTTGTGACGTTCCAGGGTTCCAAAAATTTTCAATATATTTTCCCTTGTAGGCAAGTTACTGTATAAAGAAAACTTAGTGTTGCGAAATCTATATATAAAAGGGAAAATAATATTAATTAATATTATTAGGCATAATAACTATGATAAATACTATTGACAATTCATATGTAATAATCCTATAATTATACCATAGGGGGGTATAGTATATGAGAAATGTAAATGAAATAAATATACCTATAAAAGGAATGACATGAGCCGCTTGCGTTAGCAGTGTTGATAGGGCTATCAACAAGTTAGATGGTATTATAGAAACCAATGTGAATATAGCTACTAATAGGGCTAAAGTAGTCTATGACAATGATGTAGTTAGAATATCTCAAATAAAGGATGCCATTAAGAAGGCTGGATATGAACCTTTAGATATAGAGAAAAATAAAGGAAATAATCTAAAGGAAAGGGAAGAAGAACTGGAGAGGGAAAAAAATAAGAGGGAACTTATTGTATCCATAATATTTGCATCTCTACTATTGATTATAGCCATGGGTCCCATGGTTGGAATTAAGCTTCCAAAGGTCATAAGTCCTGATTATAATCCTAAAAGCTTTGCTTTAATTCAACTAGTATTGACTATTCCCATATTGTATTCTGGAAAGAAATTTTATATGAGTGGATTTCCAGCATTAATAAGAAGAAGTCCAAATATGGATTCACTAGTAGCCCTTGGTACTAGTGCAGCACTAGTATATGGCCTATATGCCATATATAAAATATTTAATGGAAATATGCACTTTGTCCATGATCTATATTTTGAATCGGCAGGAGTTATAATAGCCTTAATATCCCTAGGAAAATATCTAGAGGAGAATAGTAAAAATAAGACTTCCCAAGCAATTAAAAAGTTAGCAGGTCTATCTGCTAAGGAAGCTTTAGTAATAGAAGGGGATGGTGAGATACTAATTCCTATAGATGAAGTTCAAGTGGGAGATTTAGTAAGAATAAAACCAGGAGAAAAAATTCCTGTAGATGGTGAAATTGTTAAGGGTAGTACCTATGTGGATGAGTCTATGCTTACAGGTGAAAGCATACCTGTTAAAAAAGAGATAGGTAACCCAGTGGCAGGAGGAACAGTAAATGGAAATCATATGGTAGATATTAAGGCTACTAGGGTAGGAGAAGAAACGGCCTTAGCCCAGATTATTAAACTGGTGGAAGAGGCCCAAGGATCAAAGGCACCCATAGCAAAACTTGCAGATGTGATTTCATCTTATTTTGTACCTACTGTATTTCTTATAGGACTAGTGTCTGGTATAGGTTGGTATATTAAAACTTCAGATTTAGAATTTTCACTAAGTATATTCATAGCTGTGTTAGTTATAGCATGTCCATGTGCCTTAGGGCTAGCCACACCAACGGCCATTATGGTTGCCACAGGAAAGGGAGCAGAATATGGCATATTAGTAAAGGGCGGAGAAGTCTTAGAAACTATGCACAAAATAGATACCATAGTATTTGATAAAACGGGAACAATTACTCTAGGAAAACCTAAGGTTACTAATATTATTACTTCCATGGACGAAAGGGAATTTATAAGGATAATTGGATCCTGTGAAAAGGGTTCAGAACATCCCCTGGCAAAGGCCATAGTAGAATATGCAGGGGATAATAATATAGAATTAACTTCTATAGAAAATTTAGAGGCCATATCTGGATTTGGTATAGAAGTGTATATGGATAATAAGCATGTTCTTATTGGGAATGATAAATTAATGAAAAAATATAATATAGATATAAAAAGCATATCTTCTCAAAAATATCTAGAAGAAGGAAAAACTCCCGTATATGTGGCCAGAGATAAGGTATATAAGGGAGCCCTATTCATAGCAGATGTTATAAAGGAAAATAGTAAATATACAGTGGATAAACTAAAAGAAGCTGGAATTGAAGTTATAATGTTAACGGGAGACAATAAAATAACTGCTCAAAGTATAGGTAAGAAGGTTGGAATAGATAGGGTTTTATCAGAAGTATTACCAAAGGATAAGACTGATGAAATAGCTAGGATTCAAGATGAGGGTAAGATAGTTGCCATGGTGGGAGATGGAATAAATGATGCCCCTGCTTTAACTAAAGCCCATGTGGGAATTGCCATTGGTTCTGGTACAGATGTGGCCATTGAATCGGCAGATGTGGTTTTAATGAAAAGCGATTTAAAGGATCTACTAATTAGTATTGGCTTAAGCAAAGCTACCATAAAGAATATAAAACAGAATCTATTTTGGGCATTTTTCTACAACATTTTAGGAATTCCACTGGCGGCAGGTATATTTTATATATTTGGGGGACCAAAATTAAACCCCATGTTTGCAGCCTTAGCCATGTCCTTTAGTTCCGTATCCGTTGTGACTAATGCACTTAGACTTAGAAGTTTTAAATTAAAGGAGAGAGGAGAAAATAAAATGAAGAAGAAAATATATATTAATGGTATGATGTGTGGACACTGTGAAAAACATGTGAATGATGGATTAAGTAAAATTCCAGGAATAGATGAGGTTCACGTAAACTTAGAAGGAAAGTATGCACTAATAGAGACTAGTAGCAATGTGGATGATGCAGTTAAAGAAGTAGTAGGAGATTTAGGATATGAGCTAGTAAAAATAGAAGATCTTTAGGGAGAAAAAGTATGGAATGTAATAATTGCAGTGGTGAGAGAAAAGTAAATTATAGGGATAAGGAAATTGAAAAGAAATTAGTCACTAGGTTAAATAAGGTAGAAGGGCAGATTAGAGGAATAAAGGGCATGATAGAAAGGGAAATCTATTGTGATGATATTTTAGTTCAAATATCTGCAGTTCAATCGGCCATGAAGAGTATAAGCAAGATTTTGTTTGAAAATCATGTGAAAACTTGTATCTTAGATAAGATGAAAGATGATGAGGAAGTGGCAGTAGAAGAACTTTTAAAGAGTATAAATAGAATGATGAAATAAGGCATATTTTTAAGGACGGTGAAAACCGTCCTTAAAAATATTCGTTTATAAAATTATCTTTTTTATAGAAAACCTTGTTAAATTCATGGATTCCTGATTCATCAGTTATATTTACTTTATTTAAAAATTTTCCTTCATAAATATCTATACTACCAAAGAATAGTTGAGAGAAAGTATTTATGTTACATGAAAATTGAGAGTAAATAGGATCTACCATGGTTACACTAGCTTTACCATTGGTTATTGATATCTTATAAGTGTTATTGTTCCAAGGTGCATAAGTATCATCTACAGTGAAAATAAATTGAGTGTCCCTTTGGAATATACAATTTTCTATGGCATTTTTAACATTTATAACCCTTGTGCACATGAAGGGATGTACCCTAATGTCATTAGTAAATTCAGGTTTTATAGTATCTTTTATAAATAGATAAAGGTTATCCCCTATGGGAGCAGGCCAATTGACGTGGGTTACTTGGGATGTATGAGAATATATGAAATTAAATAAGGCACCCATACCTTCTAGGTTAGTATAGGCCATTTCCCTTATACTTAGAATCTTATCTTCTATATGGTAAAATATGTACCCACATGGGTTATCATTTATAGTTAATATATACATATATCCACCATAGGAATCCACTTCATGCATGATATATTCCCATTCTTTAGGATTTCTTTTTACATATCCATTGTATTTATATAAATAACTTTCATAAATTTCATTTAATGAATCTGTAGAACCACCAATTTTAATTTTTCTAAAATCCCCAGATTTATTTTTGAGTCCCTTAATCACATCTATGGGAACATGATATTTTAATTGACTATAGGAAAGTTCCCATCCATAGGGACTATAAAAGTTAGTATCAAAGGGCATAAGAATAGAAATCCAGTGACCCTTATTGTTCATCTCTTCTAGTGCTTTAGGAAGTAGTTTTTTCATAGCTCCCTTATTTCTGTATTCTGGTGCAGATATGACTCCTACCACATAGGATGTGGGGAAAATATTGTTATTCAATTTTATATTATAGGGATTTAGTTGCAAATAGGACACTAATTCATCATCATAGATTCCTACGCAATTATTCTCATCATACACATTGTCAAAATACCAACTATAAAAGGGTTCATCCCTTTCAAAGGCATAACCCCACAATATTTTTGCCCTTTTTTTATCTTCTTCCTTTAATAAAGTGACCTTCACATTTTCACCTACCTAAATTCAATATCAAATTTCTTAATCATTTCATCAGGTCTATAGGAAAGTTTTGCACGTCTTAAACTTTCAAGGCCCATGTCCTCTTCCCTATTCACATAAGTTACGTCATAACATTCATTTTGAACAAATTGTTGGTTAATAGCCTGATATAATCCCCTGATAGAAGGATTAGCCTTTTCTATATGAACTACCATCATATTTGGGTTTATTTTATAGCCTAAGGTGAAGGCTTCAACCTTATCATTTACTAGAATTACTCCACCTTTAAAATCTAGTGTATCCATATTATAAAGGGCCTCTTTTATGGCATTTCTCTCATAGAATATTAATTCCTCTGCCATATTATTTTCAAAGACTTTATTTTCTATTAAATTATCATTTAAAAGTATACATTCTTCTATTAAATCCTTAGTCAAGGGTTTGTATTGGAAGGAATAGGTCCTGTAGAAGTAGTTTAAATGATTTCTTTTAGATTGATATTTTCGGCCCTTTAAATTGGCTAAATTATCACTTAAATAGGCATAATCAAAATTTTCTCTATCCTCCTTTATTATCACATTACCCATATTGATTTTCTTGAAATAATCAATATACTCTTCAGGAGCAAGCTTTATAGTTAATTTTTGATTGTTTTCATTGAATATGTCTTCTAATATTTTTAAAGTACCATACAAAGTATCTAAATTGTATTTATGAAGGGGAAGGGGCGGAAATACAAAATATTGTGGATCTCCTTCTTCAGTTAAATAATTAAGAGCCCTAATACAAAGATAATCGTTTATTATTTCATAACGAATATCATTTACATCCTTCCACATGAACAAACTTGTAAAGCTTAAACCTGAAGTCTTGTGGTTGTTATTATATATATATTTCTCAAATAAATCTTTATCTTCTAGTGAAATCTTTTTTTCAAACATAAAAAAACTCCTTTTACTTAGTATCGGATATATAACTATAGATTTCTGGTGTATAAACTTGCTTTATGCGGGCCTATTTCAGGAAAATATATTGAAAATCTTTTCCACCCAAGTCCTTGTCACAAGCGAAAGTGTGAATCTTCGTATATAGGTTCATGTGTCATGTTCAAGTAGTATAGGATGTTGTGACGTTCCAGGGTTCCAAAGATTTTCAATATATTGTCCCTTATAGGCAAGTTAATGTATAAAACAAATTTAAAACCAATAACTACTAACGACGAAGGACTAACCTAACAAAATTAATTCCATGTTTTTCTATGAAACTAAATGTATAAAATAATCTTAAAACCGCGAAATCCATATATTTTCCTGAAGTAGGCTCACATAAAGCAAGTTTATGAATACGAAATCTATATACACAACTAGTAATATACCCATATATAGATATATATAACATATTCATAATAGCATATTATGTAATAATCTGTTTTAGAATATGGGAAATTATAAAAAAATACATAAATAAATGAAAAAACCTAGCTCATAGCTATAGTTTTCT
This sequence comes from Anaeromicrobium sp., assembly GCF_025210435.1. Classification (GTDB taxonomy): domain Bacteria; phylum Bacillota; class Clostridia; order Peptostreptococcales; family Thermotaleaceae; genus Anaeromicrobium. The sequence goes on along the minus strand of NZ_JAOART010000046.1, from coordinate 5,712 downwards.
CATTTATTTATGTATTAAAAACTTATTTTAGTATTTTTTTCGTCTATCTTCCCCACGTTTAAAATGCATTTTTGCATTTCCATGATTCATAGAGTTATATAATTGCATTTTTGCTAATTCCATTTCATTTTCTAATTTTTTTCTACAAACAGGGCAATGCTTGTGATGGGCGGAAAGAAGTAAGCGACCACATCTTTTGCATTCAAAATTTAAGTATTCATTGGGAATTTCAATAAGCCTTCCATCTCTAACAAAATTATTAATAACATGATATGGAACCCCTGTTTCTTGTTCAATTTCAAAAGCAGTAGCACCAGGATATTCTCTCAAATATGTCTCGATTTTTTCAAATATATCCTCAATCCTTTTGAAACATTCGGGACAGTAGTTGTATAATGAATTTTGGCTTATTATTTTCTTACATCTAACACAAGTTTTCACTAATATTCCATTGTTAGTTTTTTTATTTTTTATCATATTACACCTCTGAAATGTGATTTGTTTTTCCCATGATTTATAGATTTGTGACCTGAGAACAGAATTTAGGTGAGTCTATTTCATAAAACTATTGTCCTATTACTTTATTATAAAAAGACTTGATTATAAAAATCAAGTCTTTTACCATAACTAGGGTAATTAGTTCTATATAATGTTAAGAACATTAAAAAATCATATGCATAAATCAAATTACTTTATATAACATTACAAAAAATAATACAAATAATAAATCCATGTAAATCACCACCGAATAATTGTTAGTTAAATTATATCATGGAAAATATTATAAAAAACCCATGTAATCATTTCGTAAAAAAAATGTAAATATAGGAAATAAAATCATTTACAAAATTGTATCAAATTACTAGTGTAATACTTTTGATTAAAAGAAAAAATAAACTTGAGAATAGAAATGAAAGGAGTACATTTATGAAAAATAGAAATATATTTATTCTATTAATAATGGTTTTAATAATAGGATCATTTGGAGCATGTACTAGACAAGGTGCACAAAAGCCTATTAATAATCCACCAGTTAGGGATCCTCAGATGAGAAGTACACCTGAGAATGTTTTGCCAAATGGAAATAATGACAGGGAAGGAAGAATAACTGAAAAAATAAACAATATTTCAGAAGTAGAAGACGCTAGGGTAATAATAAATGGATCAGATGCCTACGTGGCAGTGAGACTGAAAAATGGAGTAAACAATTCTACTAGAGTAAACTTATTAGAGACAGAAATAAGAAATATGGTTAAAAAAGAAAGTCCTAGAATAGCTAACGTATATTTTTCAGCAGCTGAAGGAACCCTAGGGAAATTAAGAGGATATAGAAGGGATGACATTAGAAATGGAACGGTCATAGATGAAATAGAATCTTTGTTTAGATCACCTATGAAAAACATGACCATGCCAGCTCCTAATAGATAAGCCAGATTATAGTAAAAATGTGAAAAAACAAAAGCTGAATTTTTAAAATTTGGCTTTTGTTTTTTCACGTTTTTACTAAAACAAGCATATTATGAACTAGGTGAGTTCACTACAATTGATACTAATAGAATGTAGTTGGTGAAAAAGGGGGAATGATTATGAATTGTGCTGTATATGTAAGAGTATCTACAGAAAAAGAGATACAAGATAGCAGTATGGCACATCAAGAAGAATTTTTCAAGAAATATGTGAAGGAAAAGGGTTTTACCATATATAAAATATACAAGGACAGGGAAAGTGCATGTAGTCTAAAAAATAGGATGGGATTAAAAAAACTAATAAAGGATAGTGAAGAGAAAAAATTTAATATAGTTCTTACAAAGAGTATTTCACGATTTGCTAGAAATACTTTAGAAGGTTTAACTATAATAAGAAAATTTAAAGAGGAAAATATAAGATTTATAACTATAGAAGATAGTTTTGATTCAAATGAATATGATGAATTTACTTTTACCATATTATTATCCTTAGCTCAAAAGGAGTCACAAAAAATCAGTGAAAGAATTTCCTTTGGAAAATTATGTAGGGCAAGGGAAGGTTATTTTAATGGAAGTGTAGTTCCCTATGGTTATATGAAATTAGATAAAAATACTATTTTGCCAAAGGAAGATATGAGTACTTTGGTGGTGAAAAAAATCTTTAACATGTATGCAAGAGGAGAGGGTCTAGCTTCTATTGTAAGGTATCTTAATCATAATAGATATCCTACTCCGTCACAGAGTAGGGGAATGGCACAAAAAAATAGGTGGTATGAGAGCACCATAAGAAATATATTGTCTAATGAATTTTATATAGGAAATTTAATACAAAATAAAAGTAAGACTAAAAATTTATTAACAAAAAAAAGGTATAAAAAGGAAAAAGGAGAATTTATATGTAGGGTGAAAACCCACCAACCTATAATAGATGAGGATTTATTCTATGAGGTACAGGAAAAATTAAGAAGTAATAAATATATGAAGTATCCCAAAACTAGTTTGTTTTCAAACATATTATATTGCCAAAAATGTGGTCATAAAATGTATTATAGAAAGAACACTAAGAATTATTTATGCAGTACTTATATTAAAAGGGGAAAAGTCATTTGCCCTGGAGTATCTATGAAAGAACATATATTAAAAGAAAAGATCATAAATGAAATGAAAGGTGAATTTTTTAAAAAAATCTCATGTTATGATAAGTTTGAAATAGAAAAAACTATTAAAAATATAAACAAAAATATAGAAATTATTAAAAATAAGGAAAATAGATTATTGGATAATTTATTAGAAAATGTTATAGATAGGGACACTTATAGGGGAAAAAAATCTATTTTGGAAAATGAAATGAAATTATATGAGAAAGAAAAGGAAGAAATATCTAAGAGAGTAAATAGTACTGATAAAATCTATCCTATTAATAGGAAATTTATCAGTGAGCATATAAAAAAGGTTATTGTGGCTGAAGAAAATATAGAAATCCAATATAGGATGTAGGTTTAAATAGGCGTGTCCAAAAAAATATACACTTGTATGAAAAAATGGACAACTTTGTCAATCAATTATGAGGAAATGGGCTTTCGTTGAGCCTATAAGAGAAAATATATTGAAATTTTTTTTCATTGAAGTCCTTGTTACAAGCGAAAGTGTGAATCTTCGTAGATAGATTCATGAGTCATGTTAGAATAGCATAGGATGTTGTGACGTTCCTCAATTCCAAAAATTTTCAATATATTTTCTCTTATAGGTAGGTTACTGTGTGAGGAAATTTTAGTGCTGGGGGATCTATATGGATTTCCTAGATAATAATTTATTTTAATAGAAAAGTATAAAAAATGGCAAGGAAATTGCTTATTATATTAAGTAAGAAAAGATTAAATTCATAAAATCAAAAATTTTATTGATGGATTTATATATAATGTATGGTACTATAAAATTTGAAACATAGGATTTTAAGGAGGAAAAGATTATGAGAGAAGTAGTAATAGCAAGTGCAGTGAGAACTGCTGTGGGAAACTATGGTGGAAGTTTAAAGGATTTTCAAGCAACTGATTTAGGAGCAATCGTTATTAAGGATGCTTTAGAAAAAGCTAAAGTAGCACCAGAAAAAGTAGATGAAGTATTATATGGTTGTGTATTACAAGCAGGTCAAGGTCAAGGGGTTGCTAGACAAGCCTCAGTTAAAGCTGGAATTCCAGTAGAAGTACCAGCTTCTACTTTAAATATTATTTGTGGATCTGGACTTAGAACTGTTTCTATGGCAGCACAAATGATCATGTCTGGAGATGCAGACATTGTTGTTGCAGGAGGAACTGAAGTAATGAGCCAGGCACCTTACTTAATGCCAAAGGCAAGATGGGGTCACAGAATGGGCGACGGAAAAGTTGTTGATGAAATGATCAAAGACGGATTATGGGATGCTTTTAATAACTACCACATGGGAATTACAGCAGAAAATATTGCTGAAAAGTGGGGATTGACTAGAGAAGAACAAGATGCTTTTGCAGCTTCAAGTCAAAATAAAGCTGAAGAAGCTAAAAAGTCTGGTAGATTTAAGGATGAAATAGTTCCTGTAGAAGTTAAAACTAGAAAGGGTTCTTTCGTATTTGAAGAAGATGAATTCATCAGAGATGGTGCAACTGCTGAAGGTTTAGCTAAATTAAGACCAGCATTCAAAAAAGATGGTACTGTAACTGCTGCTAATGCATCTGGAATTAATGATGGTGCAGCTGCATTAGTGGTTATGTCTAAGGAAAAGGCAGAAGAATTAGGTGTTGAGCCTTTAGCTACTATCGTATCTTTTGCTACTGCTGGTGTAGATCCATCTATAATGGGAATCGGTCCAGTTCCTGCAACTAAGAAGGCTTTAGTAAAGGCTCAATTAACTATAGAAGATATAGATTTAGTTGAAGCTAACGAAGCATTTGCGGCTCAATCTCTTGCAGTTGCTAAAGACTTAAACTTTGATATGGAAAAGGTTAATGTAAATGGTGGAGCTATTGCTATAGGTCATCCAATCGGAGCAAGTGGAGCTAGAATATTAGTAACATTACTTCATGAAATGAAGAAAAGAGATTCTAAGTACGGTTTAGCTACTTTATGTATAGGTGGCGGAATGGGTACATCTTTAATCGTAAAAAGATAATATAATATAAAGAGGGGAGCTATTTATTAGCTCTTTTTTTTTTACGCTATAGGAAATTATAAATTTTGAAAACTGTGGATAAGTTAAAAATAAGGGGGTGTGGGGGAAGAATTCCCCTGCCTCTTTAAAGAAGGGTGCTCAGCAACGTTAGTTGCATCGAAGGGAACCATAGGGTTCCATAGCGAATCCTGCGAAGTAGGACCTTTTTATGTTATTCTATTGTAGAGAAATTAAACTATCTACAAAAGGAGAAAATAAATGCTGAGTGAAAATACTATTAAAAAATCCATAGAATTGGCTAAAAATAAGTCCTATTTTAATAAATTAAATGAGGAATATGAAAAAATACATGGTGGGAAATGTACAGGATGTACTAATTGTTGTGCAGAATCTGTACACACTTATTATGTGGAATTTTTAAACATATATGATTACCTTATGAAAGACAAGGATCTGTATAATATATTAATTCCAAGGATAAAAAAATATTATTTAGAAGAATTATACAAAAATAACAAATGTCCATTTTTAAATGAAAATAACAAATGTTATATATATGAAGTACGTCCACTGGTTTGTAGATTATTTGGCCATTATACAGAGGACGAACATGAAAAAAATTATTTAAAAGTATTAGAAACTAATAGGAATATTAAAAATTACTTGAAAGAAGAATATGATTTAGCTATTCCACAAGAAGTGGTAAATAAAAAAATATCCTATTGTGGTGAATTTAGTACAAATAAGAGATTGAGTAGGGAAGACCGCTTAGATATACAGGACAATATTTTAAATATGGACTCAAAATTTTTTATTATGGAATTAATTGATGAAGATTATATGAATTTAGGATTGGTAGATTGGTTCATGTATATGCTATACGGCACAAATATATTTCATGAAAAAATAAATATGGCTAAAGGACAGATATAGATTTCTGGTGTATAAACTTGCTTTATGTGGGCCTATTTCAGGAAAATATATTGAAAATCTTTTCCACCCAAGTCCTTGTCACAAGCGAAAGTGTGAATCTTCGTATATAGGTTCATGTGTCATGTTCAAGTAGCATAGGATGTTGTGACGTTCCAGGGTTCCAAAAAT
>NZ_JAOART010000045.1 GCF_025210435.1 Anaeromicrobium sp. | reverse complement strand
GTGAACTACTCTCCACTTACCTAACGGTTGAAGTGGGAGCTTCTTGGTCAATAGCACCAACGTGCCAAGTTTACCCAAGCTAACAAGGTCGCACCGACCTCACATAAGTACCAAAATTATATAGCTAATTTCAGTAGATTTTTACTAGCATTTATATCTCTATCATGGTGAGTATTGCACTCTGGGCATATCCATTTTCTTAGTTTTAGATTTTTTACATCAGTATTTTTATATCCACATTCAGAACACAATTGACTACTTGCATAATTAGATGGTGCTATGACTATCTCTCTGCCATACCATTTTGACTTGTATTCTAACATTCTTCTGAATTCAGCCCATGACACTTCACCTATTGCTTTTGCCAACTTATGATTTTTCATCATATTCTTTACTCTCAAGTCTTCTATTACTATTGATTGGTTTTCTCTAATTAGTTTTATAGATAACTTGTTTAGAAAATCATTTCTTTGATAAGTTATTTTTTCATATAATTTAGCTACCTTTAGCCTTGCTTTATATCTGTTACTACTGCCTTTTTTCTTTCTTGACAAATCCTTTTGGAGTTTAGCAAGTCTTTTCTCTGATTTTCTCAACCACTTAGGATTGTCAAACCTATCACCATTAGAACAAATTGCAAATTCTTTTATTCCAACATCTACACCTACTTTATTTTCTACTTTAGGCAACTGAATATTCTCACTATCAACCAAAATAGAAATATAATATTTGTTACTAGGTGTCTTAGATATGGCGCAACTTTTTATAATTCCAACAAATTCTCTATGTTTCTTTATTTTAACCATAGATTTAAGTTTAGGTAACTTTATATAGCCATTTTCAATATATACAGTACCTTTTTGGTTATTAGTAGTGTAGCTATGATAGTTACTTTTCTTACTTTTGAATTTTGGAAATCCTACAGATTTATCTCTGAAAAAATTTTTATATGCCTTGTCTAAATTTAGTTGAGCATTAGCTAAAGCTAAACTATCAACTTCTTTTAGCCATTCATATTCTTTTTTATATTGAGCAGGAGTTGGATATTTTATATTTTTTATATCTAAATCTTTATTTTCTTCATAGGACTTAATTCTATCAGCTAACATTTGATTATATACAAATCTAGTACATCCAAAAGTTTTAGCAAAATATAATTTTTGTTCTTCATTAGGATATATTCTATATTTGTAAGCTTTTTTCAATCATCTCACCTCACTTAATGCCTTGATTTTCTATATATTTTTTGACTACATCTATGGGAGCACCTCCAGTTGTTATAAGACAATAACTCCTACTCCAAAAATATTCTTTCCATAGCTGTTTTTTTATTATGGGATATTCTTTTTTTATTAATCTGCTACTAGCACTTTTATAAGCATTGAGAAATTTAGATATATTAGTATTTGGAGCACTTCTAAAAAGCATATGTACATGGTCTAAATCGTGATTCCACTCTTCTAAAATGATGTTATATTTAGGACTAATATACTCAAATATCTCTTTTAATCTATCTGATATTTTATTATTTATAACTTTACGTCTATATTTTATAACTAATACTAGATGATAATTCAACAGGAACACTGAATGATTATTACTATCTAATTTCATTCATAACACTACCTTTCAAACTTTACAACTGATTATAGTGTATCAAAGTTTGTGCCTATCGGCAAGTGCTATCCATCTCCCACTTTAGAAGTGGGAGAATTTCGCACGTAAGGTTAAAGATGGTTTTTTGAATATGCCTTATATTAAGAAAAATCATATAATAGGATAAAATATAAACTTATTTATCAAAATATATTATAAAGGTTTTTGAAAAAAATAAGACTTTAAATAGGTTGTGATATTAATTGATACCAATTAGTAGATATAAGCATATAAAACGATATAAAGAAATAATTAGGGTATTTATGAAATATGGATTTGGTCTAGCCTTAGATCAGTTGGGTATTTTAAATTACTTGGATATAAAAAATAAAATAATAAAAAAAGAAGGAAATGAAAGACAATTATCTATTGGGGAAAGACTTCGGTTGGCATTAGAAGAACTTGGGCCAACCTTTATAAAGCTTGGTCAAATAATGAGTACAAGACCAGATTTACTTCCTGAAAATATTATAAATGAATTGGAAAAACTTCATGATGATGCTCCAACCTTTTCCTTTCAAGAGGTCAAATCTTCTATAGAATATGAACTAGGTGAAAAATTAGAAGATATTTTCACCCATTTCAATAAAAACCCTTTAGGAGCAGCTTCCATAGCTCAAGTACATTTGGGAAAGTTAAAAACTGGTGAACAGGTTGTAGTAAAAATACAAAGACCTAGAATAGAAAAGAAAATTGAAGAAGATATAATGATTTTAAAAGATTTAGCCTGGTTTATTGATAATCATACTAAATATGGTAAACTATATGAATTTAGTACTATGATTGGTGAATTTCAAAATATTTTAAGAAACGAATTGGATTTCATCGTTGAAGGAGAAAATGCAGAAATCTTTAAAGAAAATTTGTCAAAGGACAAAAAAATTATTATACCAACAGTTCATTGGGATTATACAACTAGAAGAATATTAACCTTAGAGCATATAAATGGTATTGGTTTAAATGATTTTCAATCCTTAAAAGAAGCCAATGTAGATTTTAAATTTATTGCTAGAAAAATTTCAAAATCCATATTTGAACAAATATTAAGAGATGGTATTTATCATGGGGACCCACATCCAGGAAACATTATGATCCTACCCAATAATAATATTGCATTTTTAGACTTTGGTATGATCGGAAAATTGAGAGAAGAAAGAAAAAAACAATTTTTAAAAATACTGTTAGGAATCACCTTTAGAAATAGTAAGCTCATAGTGGAAGCCATAACAGGTCTAAACATAATAAATAAACGTTCAGACATAAAAAAGCTTCAATATGAAATAGATAATTTAAGGGATAAATATATTGAGTTACCCTTAAATGACATAAAACTAGGAGAATTTTTCAATGAAATCTTCAATCTAGCCTTTAAATACAACCTTACTATCCCAAATGAGTTTACTATGTTAGTAAAAACTTTGGGTACTATGGAAGGAGTTGTTGAAAAGCTAGATCCTGAGTTAAATATATTAGAAGTGGCCGAACCTATGGCCAAGAAGCTCATGTTAAATATATTCTCACCAAAGGCTATTAAAAATAACCTGGCAGAGAATATATTCGACTACGCTAGTCTTATACATAATTTTCCAGATTTTATTCTTAACTTTTTTAGGAAATTAGAAGATGAAGATTATAATCTTAACTTAAAGTTTATAGGAACAGGGGGTATACTAAAACATTTTGATAAGATAACTAATAAAATTTCTTTTAGTATTGCCCTATTATCCCTAAGCATAATTATAGCAGGCCTCATAGTAGGCTTTGGAATGGCTGCCCGTGTTGGCACACAAGAGTACCTCTTTAGCTTATCCCTTTTAAAATTTGGATTGGTTGCAGCCTTACTCATGTATTTATGGTTAATATTCTCAATATTTAAAACGGGTCGTTTTTAAATATGATGTGATAAATCTATAGGAATTTTTCACAAAAACTAACACTTTATTCATAAGTCTTCCACCTAACAATGTGAAAATTTTGTAATTTTTTACATTTATTTGCATATGATTGGAGAATCATGGTATTATGGAGGTAGTGCTGATGGAAAACTTTTAGTGAGATGATAGAAAAATAGGACAAAATGTATGTACTTTTTTTCATAAGGAGTGATACAATGAGTAATCTAAAAATGAAGTACAAGTTAATAGTAATGTTTATTGTAACGGGATTAATACCACTGTTACTCTTATCAGGAATTTTTTATTATAATGTTAGACAAAACATAACAGATGAAATCTACTCTAAAAATAACCTGTTCTCAGAATTAATTAAAGAACAATTAAATAGTTATTTTTCAGAGAGAAAGGGCGATGGAAAATTTTTTGCAAAATCTAAAGAGGTAGATAGTTTTTTACAAACTTATTATGAAAATGGCATAGAATCGGAAAATTTTTCAATACATGAAAACCAGCTTAAGGAATTATTAGGTGTGGCAGTGGAAGAATATAATTATACGGATATATTTATTACAGATAACAAGGGCCAGGGAATATTTTCTGTAAATAGTAAGAATATAAAGGGAGCTCAATTATCTAGTAGAGATTATATCAAACAATCATTAAGTGGAAAACAAAATTGGTCTCCATTGTTTTTTTCTGATGTAACATCTGAAAATATTATGACCCTTTCCACAACCATATATGATAAGGATAAATATAATATATTAGGTACAATAAATATAATAATAAATCAAGATAAATTAAATAAAATAGTTCATAAGGGTATAGAAAAGATAGGAAAAACTGGTGATTCCTATCTAGTAGATGAAAATGGATTACTACATACAGAAACTATATTGGGGTCATATACAAAGGACTCATCCTTAAAGGAAACTATATCCACCCAAGCTACAAGCCTATTATCTCAGGAAATCAAAAATAAAAACTTTGAGTATTCTCATATGGATCGATATGAAGATTATTTAGGCAATCATGTATTTGGAAATATTAGTGTTATTGAATTAGGAGATTTCCCTATGGGATTAATAATAGAAGTTGATGAATCAGAATCCTTTTTACCCTTAAAAGAAATGGAAAGGGTTATGATTATAATAATTCCCCTATCCATAATAATAGGTTTTATTCTAATCCTATTTATCTCTAAATACATACAAGACCCTATAATAGAATTATCTAAAATAACAAATAGGGTAGCAACCCTAGATATTAGGGAGGATACAAATAAAAAATTATTAAATAGGAAGGATGAGATAGGGACAATCTCTAATGGAATACAGTCTATAATTGAAAATCTAAGGGCATTCTTGAAGCAAGTGGGTGAAACTTCATCTCAAGTGGCCATATCATCTGAACAATTATCTGCTACAGCCCAACAAGTTACATCTGTATCCCATGAAATTGGAAAGACCATAGAAGAAATTGCATCTGGGGCTACTAATCAAGCTCAGGATACTCAGGTAGGTACAGAAAATGCATCTGTATTGGGAGATATTATAAATACAAATGAAGAATATTTAAATGAATTAAACAATAGTTCTGATAATATGGATAAAAATGTGCAAGAAGGATTACAGGTCGTACATGATTTAGTTGAAAAAACTAAAATGACAAGGGAATCGGCAGAAGAAATTTATAGGGTAAGTACAGAGGCTAATAGTAGTTCAAACAAAATAGGTGCCGCCAGTGCAGTCATTGCCCAAATAGCAGAACAAACTAATTTACTAGCATTAAATGCTGCCATAGAAGCTGCCCGTGCTGGAGAACATGGTAAAGGCTTTGCAGTGGTAGCAGAAGAAATTAGAAAATTAGCAGAAGAATCTACCTCATCTACTAAGGAAATAGATGCTATTATAAAAGAGTTAATGATTAATTCTGAAAAATCTCTAGAATCAGTTTCAGTTGTATACAAAATAATCAAAGATCAATCCTTAAGCGTTTCTAATATAGAAGAGAAATATAATAAAATTGCCTCTGATATAGAAATTTCAAAGGATATAATTGAAAAATTAAATAAATCTGGAAAGACCTTAGAAGATGGTAAAAATAAGATATTAAATATAATGGAAAAATTAGTAGAAATAGCAGAAGATAATGCTGCTGCAACTGAGGAAGCATCTGCATCAACGGAAGAACAAAATGCATCCATTGAAGAAATGGCATATTCATCTGCAGGATTATCTCAATTAGCCCAAGAATTAGAAGATGTTCTAACTAAATTTAAAATGTAACATAAGTACATTTTTATAGGATGTGATAAAAGACCATAATATCTTTAATCACATCCTATTTTTTATCCTAATATGGTTTTTAAATCTTCATCTGGTGTACTTATACTTTGAATGTTAAATTTATCTACTAGAACTTGTAATACATTTGGTGTAACAAATGCTGGCAATGTAGGTCCTAAGTAAATATTTTTAAGACCCAAGTATAACATGGTTAGGAGTACTGCCACTGCCTTTTGCTCATACCAAGAAATTATATATGAAATGGGTAGTTCATTCACATCACAATCAAAGGCCTTAGCTAAAGCAAGGGCTATTTCTATGGCTGAATAGGCATCATTACATTGTCCACAATCAAGAATCCTAGGGAATGGTCCTATACTTCCTAAATCTAACTTGTTAAATCTATACTTTCCACAGGCCAATGTTAGTATGATTGTATCTGGTGGAGTTTTTTCAGCAAATTCAGTAAAGTAATTTCTACCTGGTCTAGCTCCATCACAACCGCCAATTAAGAAAAAGTGTCTTATTTGTCCAGATTTAACTGCATCCACTATAGTTCCTGCATGGCTAAGTACTGTATTTCTTGCAAATCCAATAGGAATTCTCTTTTCTTCTTCATCTTGAGAGAACCCTCCTAATTCTAATGCCTTCTCTATTACTGGTGTAAAATCCTTTTTCCCATCAACCGTTTCAATATGTTCTACACCTTCAAAGCCAACTATACTAGATGTGAATATTCTATCCTTATAACTTTCCCTTGGTTTCATAATACAGTTACTAGTCATTAAAACTGCTCCTGGTAAACTATCAAATTCCTTCTGTTGATCTTGCCATGCTCCACCAAAGTTTCCAATTAAATGCTTATATTTTTTAAGTCCTGGATAAGCATTACATGGCAACATTTCTCCATGGGTATATATATTTACGCCCTTTCCTTCTGATTGCTCTAGTAGGTCCCCTAAATCTCGTAGGTCGTGGCCTGATACAACTATAAAAGGTCCCTTTTTCTTAGTTATCAATACTTCTGTTATCTCTGGATGACCAAATGCATCTGTGTTAGCTCCATCTAATAGACCCATACACTTTAAATTTACCTTTCCCAATTCCATGTTCAAATCAAAGTAATCTTGTAGGGTCAAATTTTTATCTAGAGTTGCACCCATGGCTTTAAACATGAAATGTGCCACTTCTTCATCATATTTACCTAATATATAGGCGTGATGATGATAAGCACCCATTCCCTTTATTCCATAAATTAAAAATTCCCTTAAGGCACGAATATCCATATCTAGATTTTCATCATCCATAACTCCTAAGTTAGGCATTTTAGGAATATTTAGCATTTCTCCCTTAGTTTCTGGAGCTATAAAATCAGCACCTTCTGGCACTGGTCCCACATCTCCTGCACTTTCTTTGAACTGCTTTTTAACTTCATTAGCCTTAATTATATATTTCACAAATCTACCTTCATCAAAATTCACATTAGTTAAAGTGGCAAATACACATTCTGTAAAAAATTCTCCAATTTCCCTAGGTATTTTACTGCCTTTTTCTATATTCTTAGTGGCATAAAAACCTATACCTTTCATTAAGAATATGAGCACATCTTGCAGATTAGCTACGTCAGGGGATTTACTACATACGCCTACCTTAGTACAACCCTTGCTTCCTGCCGTTTGCTCACACTGATAACAAAACATGGCATTATCCATATGACATCCTCCTAATTTAATTTTTTCTCTAGAATAGTTTTCCCTAAAAAAAAAAATCTAGTAATAATTACTAGATTTTTTCTTTTACTTTATGTTAAATTCTAATTTTTTCAATCTCCAAGTGTAATTGTTAAAACTCTTTTCTACTACAGTGACCCTGTCCTTTTTATCTACTAAAATAATAGTGCACGCTCTGGTCCCGTATTCTGAGCTTTCTACAAATACAGGAGCCAAAATCCTCTCCCACTCAATACCAACTCCCGTGTCTGGAAGATTATCATCATGTGGAACAGTCTTATTATATAAAATACTTAGTAAATCTTCTTCATATATTTTTTCCTTATTTTCTATTAAACCTATAAGCTTCTCCTTAGCCTTTCTTACCTTAAACCAATCCGTATCTAAAAGATGATTGCTAAGTCCATAAACACCTGGTTCTAACTCTTTCATCTCATCTGATACATTTGAGTAATAGTATATGGAATTTAGATTTCCTACTAATAAGTTATATGAATCATATAGTTTATTTTCTCTCTTAACTTTATTCATATACTCAATTGGTGATTCTTCACCTATTAAATAATCCTTTACTAAATTTCCCCTACTCTTAGAATTTTCTACATTCAATGAATTATCCCTATAATTAGTAACTCCAGAAAACTTTCCTTCCTTAGTTATGCCAAGCCAAGTCCCCATTTTTTCTAAGTCTCTTCCTGCTAAAACATTCTCATGATCTTCCCAAAAGTGTACTTCCCTGGTTGGACGACTATAAAATTCATCTCTATTAGCTGCCAATATTAGTTTGTACTCTGGATGCTTCTTATACGCTAAGACTATTGTACACATATGATTTAATTCCTACCTTCTCTATTTATTTTCCTATAACAACTCAACTGAAATTTTTTTCATAACTCCCTCTTAATATTGTAACTAAAAATAGAATTAAATCAACTTTTTACAAATATAGCTTTATTGGTTTTAAATTTGTTTTATACAGTAACTTGCCTATAAGGGAAAATATATTGAAAATCTTTGGAGCCCTGGAACGTCACAACATCCTATGCTACTCCAACATGACACATGAACCTATATACGAAGATTCACACTTTCGCTTGTGACAAGGACTTGGGTGGAAAAAATTTTCAATATATTTTCCTGAAATAGGCCCACATAAAGCAAGTTTATACACCAGAAATCTATAACTCTACAGACCTTCCTTCATATTCAAACTACTTAATATATTCATAAAACCTATTACAAATAGAAAAAGTAAAGGAAAGTTATATCTACATTGTCCTTCATATACAAAGTATACACTCATAAAAAATAAAGTATTTAAAGATGGTATTAATATTATACTACTTACCCTATATTTCTTATTTATTAATCCCTGTAGTATTAATTTTATAGAAAATAAGGCATATATTATCCCCATACTACTTAGAATATATATTATTATATCCCTAAAACTTCTATGAAAATTATTATTTCTTATCATATAAGATTGTTCTTCCTTAGTGAATTCTTCAAAATCCTTAACCTTTTCTTCATTTTTAGTCCAAGCATCTATATCCCAACTACCAGTATAAAATATGGAGTTTAACCTTAGGGTTCCTAGCTTTAAAAACTCTATCTTGTTATTTACAATCCAATTTTTAGCAGTTTTTTTAATTGTAGGTTCTATTTCTGGTGCTATTTTTACATTTTTCTTAGATAATATATCTTCTATCTTTTCTTTATTTTCCCTTGTATTTGGCACATCTAGTAGGGGCATCCAAGCACCTTTAGTATTATAGTCATTATTATTTATATACATTACATATCCAGAATTGTAGGACACGGGAATAATTCTACCAAACTTTTTGTAATTTCTATAGGTCCAAGGACATACAATCATGGCCATAATAATTAATCCGCTCGTTACATATATTATTGATTTTTTCATATCCTTATCCTTTAAATAATCTATAAAACCTAAGACTATAGGATATACCATGAAAAATGGTTTAGTTAAAGTTAATATACCTACTAAAAAACCAACTATTACTAATTTAAATTTGAAACTATACTCTAATACATAAGAAAGTATTAATAGACTAAATAAAAAGGTAAAATACACCTCTGTTCCTACCACATTATTATAGGCTATATAATTTGGCAGGAATGCCACCATAGTATAAGTTCCATATATTATGAATTTATCATCTGAAAGTTTAACCGTTATAAAGTATATTATTATTAAAGTTAATATGGATAATATCACATTAAAATTTTTAGCCACTTCCATACTGTCATTTCCAACTACTTTATATACAAATCCTAAAGTAGTAGGATACCCCATTCCCTGAAAGGCAATTGGCCATCCATCTAATGTATGTCCTAAATGGTTATATATATTAGAAGCTATTTCATGATAAGTTTCAAAATCATAAAGTTGTTTTGTTTTAATATTATTTATGTATTTAAATTTCATTATGGAACTTATAATTAAAATAAAGAGAAAGTACAATCTTTCTATATGTTTCTTCATATTTATCCCCCGTTGTTCGTTGTTGGTTAGCTGTTAGCTGTTAGCTGTTAGCTGTTAGCTGTTAGGATTGTGGTCTTTTAATTATGAGTTGTCAACTTTTTTTCCATTGACTGCTAACTGCCCACTGCTAACCCCATGCAGGACACTAAGGGTTAAGAGTATAAATTTAATCCATAGCTCTTAACCCTTAACACTTAACCTTATTTATTTTTAATAGCTGCTCCTACAAAATCCTTGAATAATGGATGGGCCTTTGTAGGTCTTGATTTAAATTCTGGATGAAATTGTCCAGCCACAAACCAAGGATGGTCTTTCACTTCCACTATTTCAACTAATCTTTCATCTGGAGATAATCCACTTATAACTAAACCAGCCTTAGTTAATCTATCCCTATATTTATTATTGAATTCAAATCTATGTCTATGTCTTTCATAGATTAAATTCTTTCCGTAGGCCTTTTCTGCCAATGTGTCAGGGAATACCTTACATGGATATACTCCCAGTCTTAAGGTTCCACCCATATCCTCTATATCTATTTGGTCTGGCATTAAATCTATAACTGGATATGGTGTATCTGGATTTAATTCAAAACTGTGAGCATCCTTTAATCCCACCACATTTCTGGCAAATTCCACTACTGCCAGTTGCATTCCCAGGCATATGCCTAAGAAAGGAACCTTATTTTCCCTAGCGTATCTTATGGCTTCTATTTTGCCTTCCACACCCCTGTCTCCAAAACCACCAGGAACTAATATACCATGGACATCCTTTAGGTAGAATTCCACATTTTCCTTGGTAAGTTCTTCTGAGTGTATCCAGTCTATATTTACCCTAGTATCATTTCCTATACCTGCATGTTTTAAGGCTTCTGCCACAGAAAGGTATGCATCATGTAGTTCCACATACTTACCCACTAGTCCTATATTAATTTCATCTTTTAAGTTCTTCTCCCTCTCTACTACGGCTGTCCACTCTGTCAAATCAGGTTCACTACACTTTAATCCTAATCTATTGCAAACTATTTGTGGTAATCCCTCTGCCTCTAACATAAGGGGAACTTCATACAAGGTTTCTGCATCTGTATTTTGAATTACATTCTTAGAATCCACATTACAGAAAAGACTTATCTTGTCCTTTAACTCTTGACTCATTGGTTTTTCAGTTCTACATACTATAACATCCGTTTGGATACCTATTTCCCTAAGCTCCCTAACAGAGTGTTGAGTAGGTTTAGTTTTCATTTCTCCTGCTTTTCCTAGGTATGGAAGTAATGTTAAATGAATATACATGACATTTTCCTTACCCACATCATATCTAATCTGTCTTATGGCTTCTAAGAAAGGTTGACTTTCAATATCTCCCACAGTTCCACCAATCTCTGTTATAACCACGTCCGCATTACTCTGATTTCCTGCACGAAGTACCCTCTCTTTAATTTCATTAGTAATATGAGGAATTACTTGAACTGTAGCTCCTAAATATTCACCTTTTCTCTCTTTATTAAGTACAGACCAATAGATTTTTCCCGTAGTTACACTACTATAACTTCCTAAATTTATATCTATAAATCTTTCATAATGTCCTAAATCTAAATCCGTTTCTGCTCCGTCTTCTGTTACAAATACTTCACCATGTTGATATGGGCTCATTGTACCTGGGTCAATGTTTATATATGGGTCAAATTTTTGTATAGTCACCTTAAGGCCTCTTGCCTTAAGTAACTGACCTAGTGATGCAGCTGTGATTCCTTTTCCTAGTGAGGACACTACCCCTCCAGTTACAAATATGTACTTTGTCATTATAAAACTTCCCCTTTCCACAATAATTATTTTCCTAAAAAAAGTGAGGCCACCCCTAAGGGTGACCTACCTATTCATCCATCTATTTATGGCAGGGCACCCATAAAGGGTGCTCGCTAGTATTTAAAATAACTGTTTTATTATATATTATTAACTATTAATAGTCAATTTATTTATGATTTTTTAATTGTAATTTATAATATTTTCTCTATAGTCCCTTTGTAGATCCCTTTCTAGGAAACCTAAAAGGGAAACTAACATGGCTGAAGCTTCTGCCCTAGTTAGTATTTTATTAGGATAAATATTGCCCTTCAAATCTCCATTTATTATTCCAATTTCCTTTGCCACATATATGCTATCCTTAGACCATCCAGGAATTTCACTATCATCATTAAAGGAAGTATAAAATCCTGGTGTGGGAGCTTTCATTTGAAAACCTAATGCCCTTATCAATATGGTTATGGCCTCTGCTCTCGTTAAGGATTTTTCTGGAGCAAATAAGTCTTTTGATATACCTGATATGATATTTTTCTCTAAAGCATTTTTTATATATTTATAATTGGGACTTTCCACAGGAACATCTTTAAAGGGTGACACTTCAGGTTCCTTATTTCTACTACGACTTCTTTTATTTTCTTCTTCTTCATTATTAGGTCTTATATCACAAGCCCTTATTATGGCTTTAGTGAATTCTTCCCTCTTTATAGGTACATCTGGTACAAAAAATTCCGATGTTTCATTAAATACATCTAGTGAATATAGCTTCTTAATATGATTTACAGCCCAATGGCCTTCTATATCCCTAAATTTAGGCACTATTAATCTTTCTATTTTAGGTACCTTTTTATTACTAAGTTGTATGACCCTTCTTACTCTTTTTCTGTTATTTATTTCATCATCATCTTCATAGGGCATATTGTATTTAATCCTAGAAACCATTCCACTTTCAGTAACTCTCATATGGCCCCCATCTATACTAGATAATTCTGCCTTGTTATCATTATATCTCAAGGTTTTAGTTGTACTATCACTTACTTGTATTTCTATGTTCCCATTCCAAGATTCCTTATCCAAATCTCCATCCTTATCTTTAGTATACTTTATGGATTCTATATCCTTGTTTATAAGAACAGTCTCTGTACTTCCCCAAAAATTATTATATCCCGTATTAGATCCACTTATGGTTACTATTACTTCTCCTTCATCCCTATTTATAGTATAATATTTTCTTCCTGTTAAATTACCTGAATAAAAATCAGAAGCAGGTCTATTATCTGTCACATCCGATTTAGAAAGTTGATAATCCTCTAAATCATATTTGTCCTTGTCAACATTTATAGACTCCCTATACTTATCTACTATGGTTTTACCTATAGTCTGACCCTTTTCCTTGTTTTTATCATATGTGGTAAGTAAAGTTATGGTTCTATCCAATTTGGCATCTATATTCTTATCTTCTGGAGTAAGCCTTAGTGTATATGTTATGGTTTTTTCATTATCCTTGATTTTTTCCTTTTCCTTTATCTCTCCCACAAATTTTATTGGCTTACCTGATATGAATACAATCTCTTCATATTTATATTCATTGTTAACTCCACCGGAAAAAATAGGTGGTGTAGCCCAGGACGAAATAGGCATAAGGATTATAACCAGTCCTAGGATAATAGAAATTATTTTTCTCATCGTTTGCCCCCTCTTTTTCTACTTAACTATTACTATTTTCCCATCATAATCGTCTCTTATTATATATAAACTATCATTTACTATTAATTCATCTGGAGTTATTATTTCATCATTTTTAACTATCATGGCCTTTTCTAAATTCATGTTTATAGTGGAATTTTTCATTATCCATTTTTCCTTATGATCACTCCAATCCTTACTATTCATAAGGGTTAAAGTCCATCCTGTGGAAGAACTATCCTCTACCTTCCCAACCTGTCCTGTAGTTATCCTTTCTTTTCCTAATGAATCTAGGTCCTTCATAATATAGGCTACAGAAATCCTATCTCCATCCGTGTAAAAATAAGAATACCAATCTTTTAATTTCTTTTTATCTATCTCATCATCATCTTCATCTACAGAGAAGTTTCCTTGGAAAAACTCTTTAGGAGATATTATTTCTTTTTTCTCTAGATTATATATTTTAGTGTCCTCATCATAATATAATCTTTTTTCATCATCTTCATCCTTAGTTCTAAAGGAATACCATTCATTATTTTTTAATATATAAAAATCATTTAAATAAACACTATCATCAAATATTCTATTCATCCTACCTGCATAGATGTGCTTTTGACCTATATTAGAATTATTTATTGATGTGTTATATATGTTTATAATACTAGCATGTAGACTATTTTTATATCCATCTGCAATTATTAGGGCATCATTTTCATCATCTATAATGGATTTTTCCACTAATCTACCATCCTTTAATATTATGGTTCCTTCACTTAAAAATAAATTTTTGTTATTTCTAAGTTCTAATGAATCTGAGAAATAATTTATCTTCCTAATCTTATCCGAATATACTCTACCGTATTTCTCTTGTAATACTAATTTTTTCACCTTATCTTGGCCAAAGAAATCCTCTACTGCCAAATATGCAGTTTTGCCCACAAAATATTTTAATTTATCCTTACCTATACTCTGTGCCTTTAAATAAATTGGTGTATCATAATCATATTCTATGGTGGCCATAGCCTTTAGTTCATTCCATTTTCCATCTGTAAAGTTATATATGTTTTCAAGTGTGATTTTATTTTCTATCTCATCTACTCTAACTAATTTTGCCTTATATATATCCTTTACTTTTACGGAATTGTTCCTGATTTCCATTCTGCTTATTATGTTAGTATCATACTCATCAAAGTATAGTTTCACCTCATCCCCAATATACAAAGTATCTAAACTAACATTTTCTCCATTTTTATTTACTATGATAATTGGAGAAGTGAAGAAAATCTTCTCTTCTCCCGTTATTAATTTTATACTAAGTGTATCCCTATCAACCTTTTTAACTACCCCCCTTAGAGTCTTAGACTGGGGAGAAATATATCCTAACTTTTCCGTAGAATAAGCTTCAAGAGATATTAGCCTTTTACCCTTTATATCTCCATAAACTTCCATGCCTTCCCTTAAGGCCTTTGGTTTAACTAATATATCATCTATCTTTAATACTACATTTCTAGCTAACTCTATTTCGTGAATAGTTCCGTCATATTCTTCTATTTTTACCTTATTGTCATATATTTTTTTTAAATAACCTTCAATATAACCATTTCTATAGGGATCATTTACTCCTCCATAGGAGATAGTTACTCCTAAAATCAATAGAATCATTATTATACTTATAGTTTTTTTCAAGTTTATCTACCTCCTAGAATAACGAAGTGTCCTAGCCTATCTGTAACTCCTGATATGTTATACCCTTCATTATTACCCTTTCCTAAAACTACATTTTCATCATCAAGTCTTACTAATTTAAGTTTTTTAATTCTTCTTAATTTAGCTTTCTGAGCATCTAAATCTAAACTTACAAATATGAGGGATCCTGTATAGTCTAATTCATCCACATTATCTTTTACATAATCATAGGCCCTTAAGGATAATTGATTTGATATTATGGTTTCTCCCCTTTTAGGTATATACTCACTAGGTTTATTTGTAATATTAAATTTAACACCTGCATTTTCCATATTATCTTTAGTTTTATAGTTGTAGAAAGTATTTGGATTAAATTTCACCACATAATCATTACCTATAACAGTCATATTTTGTACATCTAATTTTCCAATTACCTTTGCTGGTATATTTATTGTTATGTTTTTACTTCCTGCCAATTGTCCTTCTGTTAAATCTAATGTGGTATATTTATTGTAATCATCTATCCCTATAGTTATTGTTGCATTTGGCCCACTTTTTTCCACAACCGTATCTTCACCTAGTTCTCCATCTTCATCTTTTCCAACTTTACTTCCTGTTTTAACCTCATTACTTTCCATGGAATATATGGATGAACCATACTTTCCTAGGGCAGTTATTACAAATTTGTATTTAGTTCTTCTCTTTAGGTCATCGTATACAAAGGAATTTAATTCTGTATTTCCTATATATCTCTTGTTGTTATCCTCTAGGACATATATTTCGTATTGGCTAGCATCCTTTACCTTGTCCCAATTAACTTTAATATGTTGATCATAGTAAAGCTGAGCCCATACATTAGTAGGTGCTGGTGTTTCTGGTAATCCATATTTTAGGTTTTCATAGATTTCAGTGGCACCCTTATCAGGATTAACAACCATGACTCCCTTTTCACCTAGCTTTCCTGCAGGAACAGTAACTAGTAATTCACTTTCTGATACGAATTGGCTAGTGGTTTCATTTCCTGATTCTACTATATATTTTTTTCCTGATATATATATTGTATCTCCACTTTCACTATCAGCTTCTTTTATTGCTGGAGCAAATATAACCTTAGCACCATCTATAAAACCTGCTCCTTTAATTCTTATCGTATTACCACCTTCAATAGATATTTTGTTTATATAGTTATCCTTCTGATCAGTAACCTCTGCTATCTTAGGTTCACTTACGTAAGTGAACTTTTCTGGTGATATGGCCAATTCTCCATCTTCGTTCTCAACTTTAATATCCACTTGTCCAGGAGAATGGGGTGGCATTGTTATTACTATTTTAGTAGAAGATATGGATTTTATATATTTATTTTCTAGTACCTTCTCTCCTATTATTACTTTTAAATTATCTCTAAAATCCTTCCCCTTTATAGTTACTTCTGTACCACCCTTTGATGGTCCAAACTTAGGATCTATAGATTCTATTTGTGGTGCCGTTTCTCCTTTGATAATTTGTATATATATAGGTGGAGATAGTTCATCTGATGATGTATTTCCTCCATCTGGGTTACTAATTACCACTCTAAAATTCTTTCCCACATTACTTTCATCAGTTTTAGGCATGGTGAAAGTTAATCTATCTGGTATTTGGTACTTAATATCCTTTGAGTCTATAGTTGCCATATCGCCTATTTGTATAGTTGCATTTTCTACAAATCCTTGTCCTATTATGGATATGGTATTGCCACCCTTATAGTTAACCCTTATTAATTTTATGAGTTTTCCATCAGAAACCTTTTCTATTGGATCCTGACCATCCTTTGTTATGTTTATTATTTCAGGTTTACTAGTAGGGTTCTTATAGTCAAATGTACCTGTGGCAATTCCGCCATCTGAATTTATGTAGTTCAAACTTACTTGTCCCACCGTATGATAGGATGGCGTATATACTACCACCTGTTTATCATTTATATATTCAAATTTAGAAGAATATCCCCTTTCAACCATAAGCCTTTTATTTTCCACATTTAGCAAAATTAGTTCATCATATCTTTTGTCACTATTAGGATCATCACTGGCATACTTTTCCACATTCCCATCTTTATCCGTATGTGATAGAAAACTTATAGGAACAAATACTTTTTCATCATTATAATCCACTTCTGCCTTATAGGTCTTATCCCCTGACGTTATTTGTAATATAACTTTATGCTTAACACCATCATAATCAACCTTGAGATTTCCATCTAATGAAACAGTTGTCTTACCATTGTCTATAGCTCCTGAGTTCTCTTCTCCCTTAGAAATATTCCTATTTGTCATATCTCCAAATCTAACTAGGCACATATTTATTTTTTTAGTTTTTATTGTATTTCCTTCCTTATACATTATATTTCTATCTTTACTTAGAAATAGTTCTGTTCCTTTTATTTCAATCTTTTCTCCACCCTTTTTATTACCACTATTAGGTATGATGCTAGTAATAGTAGGGTTTGAAGATTCGTAAGTAAACTTTACTTTATTAGAAGTACCCTTATCACCATTGACTAAATATACGTCTACTTGGCCATCTTTACCTTCTGGAACCATTACCTTAATATATCCATGTTCAAAGTCTGTAATCTCTGCTTGTTTATCTCCAAAGTATATTTCAGGTAATACGGGTATTACTATATCATAATAATCTTTTTTATAAATTTTTTTATAATCTTCACCATATTTATTTTTAAGATCATTAACCTTATCTCCTGCAAAGGAATCAGGACCTTTACTTCCATCATCAGGACTATTAGTATTTACATGCCAACCATTTAAATCTATATATGGTTCTCCACTATCCCAATGGCCATTTTTATTCTTATCCGTATAGGGTTCTTCATATCTAAAATCTTGACCTGTGATCTCCACATAATATCCACCTGAAGCCTTTCCCTTATCTCTAAATATGGATTTAATTACTGGATTAGAATAGGGTAATATATAGGTGAATCCATCTTCCAAACTGGCACTAGACCCATCTGATGGATTTACCACAACTACAGGAACTGTTATTCTATTGCCCTCTATACTTTGTACTAATTTGGGTACTTTAACCCTTATACTAAGGCTATCACTAGATACTATTGTATCTACTCTTGGCACTTGTACTCCATTTATACTTACTATGGCACTATCTTCAAAACACTTCTTTCCATCTGAATTTGAACTACCATTAATAGTTATATAGTATCCTCCGTCAACGGAACCTTCATTTGGTTCTATAGATGATATATTGGGATTATTATAAGGTTGAGGATAATAATTAAATCCTTGTTCATTTATTTTACTATCTGTCTTCGTATCTGGATTTTTAATAGTAACATCATAATATCCTGGCCTAGTTAAATTAGTAGGAATTGTAAAATATAATTTCCCTATGGATAAAACTTTAACCCTATTTCCTACTATGACCTGATCTATTACTTTATATGGTGTATACATATATAGTTTTATTGTATTTGAAGAATCTTTTAACTTTATTACATCCTGGTTTCCTTCTTCTTCCATTGTAACTTGAAAAACATGCCCATCTCTACTATGGGCCTCTATATTATTTCCATTTCTTTTAATTTCATATTTTTCATTACTACCATTAGATAAAATTATCTTTTTATCTTCCGTTTGATCTATAACATAATATTTGTTAGTATTATTATTTTTTAATATAACACTGTTGTAGTACTCTTTTATCAAATTTTGGTCCTTTGTGTCTAATAGTTTATTTCCATTTTTCGCCTTGTAAGGTTCAAGTTGTACCCTATTGTTACTAGAGTCCATATTATATTCATTAATATCTACTCCCTCTAGTAAAACTCTAGTTCCTATAAACTTATACATATTGTCTGCAGACCCTGTTGGATCTGGCTTTAATAGGTTTTCTCCATTTAAAACTACTAAGGTCTTAGAACTCCCCATCTTAGGAGAAAAATCTGTTATTTTAGGCACCGTATATGTTTTAACATAAATAAAAGGATATGTATCTATTCCACCCTTTGGGTTTACTACTTGAAGTTGAGTCTCTCCTTCAAATTCACCCTTTGGGGCTTTAAATGTTATTTTCTTTCCATCACCTTGAACTTTTATGCTCTCAACCACATTTCCACCGATTATTACTTTAGCACCATCCTTAAATTGATTACCTATAACTTCTATGTCCATTCCACCTTCTATGGACACTATATTAGGATTTACTTCTTCTATTATGGGGGTATCATTATCTGACACTAGAACAAATTCTATACTATCAACTTCCTGCTCATATAAGCCTTCTTCGTCAGAATTTCTTACAGGATTTATAATTTTGGTCCAGGTTTTTCCAATATTAGTAATAGTAGAATCCTTAGGTACTTTTATTAATATTTTACTTCCTAATTCATTTCCTTCACTTCCATCTAGCTCATTTCCCTGCTTATCAAAAATTTTAATATCAATATTAGGGTGAGTATTCTTATCCAATCTTATGGAATTTCCCAATTCTATAATAGGATATCTAATCTTTTCTTTACTGTCTTTCGTATACCTATGTATAAAAAAGTTTTTCCCGTATATGGCTATAAATCTATCCTCATCATTAGAAATTTTATACTTATCTCCATCCTTTACCACTTGTATTTTTTGTGGAACCACCTGTTGAATATCTGGCTCAATCTTACTAGGAATGAATGTGAAACCATTTTCCATTATGGCCTTGTCCTTTAAAACAATATTATTAGGATATCCTTTTAGCTTAATTATGGTTTCCGTTTCTACCACCACATCCTTTATAGGGTCTGAGTCTGCATCCGTAATAGGTTGAGTATTAACCTTTATTTTATCCAAGGCTTTAGAAAAAGAATATTCATAATCACCACTGGATTTTTTTGGGAATTTGGCCACAGATCCTATTATTACTTCAACTGTTCTTGTGACCTTTTCCACAGGAGTACCTTCGTAATTTCCTTTTATGTCCTTATTCTTATCTCCATATTCTATAGTTATATTACTATTAGTCCCATATATATCCCCTGTAACTGTAATCATGTCATCATCTAAATTTAAACTAGGAATATTTAACGAACCAAAATAGATTCCCGATATTTCCGTTTCAGCACCTATATCAGCTCCCTTATTAGGGTTTACGGATAATATTCTTATTTTTTGTTGGGCATCTATCACTGTGAATTTTTCATAACTAGGTGATGTTCCTATTATTAACTGTTTTGTTATGGATTCATCAGGATCTTTTCCATCTGGTATTGGATTTGTAAATATTACATAGTATTGTCCTGCCTCAATACCCTTTGGAACCTTTGTAGTAAGAACTTGTCTTCCATCTATATTAGGAGAATATTTAGTATCTGTACCTTTATATTTATTCTCATATTTATCCGTAAGTTTTTTTAGGAAAAACACATCATACTTGTTAAGTCCATCAGTGGCTATGAACTCTATCTGATCACCAGGCAATCCCCTATTAGGATTCATTACTAAATTACTCACATTTATCTCTTCTACTAGTGTAAATTGTTTCAAGTAGGTATTTTGTATTAATATTTTCACGTTTTTATCTCCCACACTAGGGAAATTAAATTTCTTAGTCTTTTTCTTTGTAAAAATTATGTCTTGCATACCTGATACACCTTTAATTTCACTATTAGGTATCTGGATTTGAGAGTCATTTGTAAAATTATTTTCATCAAGTTCTATTTCTCCACCAGCTCCAGATGTGTTTTCATAGTAAGCCCTATATTCACTACTCTCACCACCTGAATCGTTTGGATCATCTTTTATCTTACTTAAATTAGAACCATTTAATATTAGTTTTTCTTCATTTTTATTAAGTTTTATTATTCTTTTATTTAAACTGAGCAGTGTTGGTAGGGCATTTTTCTCTATTTCTATAGAAGTTCCTCCCACATCTACACTAGACCCTATCTTATCTCCATCTACTAAAAATTCTAATACGGTAGGAGCATTTACAGTAGGGTTAGTAAGTAACTTGTAACCAGTAGATGTCATAGTACCTACAGCTATTCCCGTTAAATTAGAACCATGGATTGTAAGCTTAGTTTTACTTACAGAGTAGGATCCATCCTCATATATTTTACTTATGGTTATTTCATCTACAAAATATGGATCTGCTGCCCATACCTTATAGATACTAAAGGGTCCACTTAGGCAAAATACTACTAGGGCCATACTCAATCCTATAACTCTTTTTATAATTTCATTCACCTTCTATTCACCATCCTATTTATTAACTATTACAAATATACCTTTGTCCTTACCTATTATCTCTATCCTTTTATCTATTAAATTTATACTAAACTTTTCTTCATAAAAATTTCTAAGGTCTTCATCATATCTTAGGACTTTCACTTTCTTCAGATCACACTTCTTATATGGCATCTTAACTACAACACTACCTAGATTAAAGTTTTCTCCATAAACCCCCATAAAGTCTGATAAAATAGTTTTTCCTCTTAATTTCCTTTTAATATTAGTAAGCTTATGAGGATTTACTTTACCCACATATAAACTTATCCTTTTGTCTGCATTTATTCTTCTTAGATTAAATATATTTATATCTCCACTAATTGAATGGGTTTCTAATAGACCTAAATAGTCTCCATAATACTCAATTTCCTTTAAATAAGTATTATAACCCATTAGTTTGTCTAAATTTATCTCTAACTCATCATAGGTTCCTATCACTTCTAGGGTATCCTTATTTATCCTTATATCACTTTTAATATCTCCATAGGAAGTTTTATCTTTTATCTTATATTTTTCGTTTGGAACATAATCCCCTTCTTGTATTATGGATATGGATCCATACATGGTTGCCTTGTGATTTTCTCCATTTTTTATAATCACATCATATGTGCCCACATCTAAATTAGAGGGAAGCTCTACCCTCAAGGTCTTATCGTCTACTCTATTTACATCTTTAGCCTCTTCTTCATTAAAATAAACTTCCACATCACTACTAAAATATTTCCCATAAATATATATATCATAATCATCATAATCTTCTGGTATACTTCCTATAGATATTTTATCTACGTTAGGAATGTCCTTTGTTTTAAAGTTAAAGGATACGGCTTCATTTCCTATAATATTATCTGCTGCACCATAGTACACTAGATTAGATGGTATATCTAACACATAACTATTATTTGAATTAAGTTTTAAAATAGGTATGTATATGGTCACTTCCTTATTAGATTGATTTTTCACATATATATATTTATTAGTTTTTTCTTTATCTGATATTATAGAGTTCATTAAAACTTTATCTAGTAAATTCTCTGAACCATTTAAGGAATGTACATTTATTCCATTCAAATTATCCTTATTTAATTTCAAGGTATTATCCACATCATTAAAGGTAACTTTAACAAAGAATTTATCCCTCGTAATGTCATCTATTATATCGTGTTTCAATTGATTTTCATCGTATATTCCCTCCTTAGTAGGATATACTTTTGTTACTGTGGGTTTATCCTTAGGAACAATATATAGTAATTCATTATCAGTAGAACTTATTTCATGTCCATTTTGAAATACTATCTTCACCCTATACTTACCCGTACTCGTATCCTTTGATAATTGATCCCTAATGGAATCTTTTATGTGTACTTTTAATTTATTACTATTATAAAATTCCACATAAGAACTATCTATATCTATAGAAGTAGGAGCATTTCCACTAAATGGATTTAGCACCACTTTACTGATTTTTTCATTAAAGTTATATCCTATTATACTAAAGGTCTTTTCACCATTTTTAAGATCAGTAACTTTTATTTCCTTATCCTCTAACTGGTATATGCCCTTCTTATTACTTTCACTAGATGCAGTAACGAAGGAATATATTAAATTATTACTTTTAATGGCTCCTATTGTTTCAAAAGTTCCCTCTGGTATGGAAAGTTTATAGTGAGCTCCACTTTTTAAAGTTTCATTTGGGTATATGTATAATTTACTCTTTCTATTTGAACCATCTAAATAATAGTCTAACTTTATTTCCTTTATGGGTATTTTAATATCTTTATTGTAATTTTCAAATATGCTTATATTTTTTAAGCTATCTTCATAAACGGAATCAGTTACCGTATTGTATCTTTCACTGGATAAAAGGGGTACCACTTCCCTATCTAAGCATATTTCTATAGGCTTTGTAGCCTTGTAAATAGGTTGTGTATAATATATTTTGTCAAAGTTTGTCTCTCCATTACTTAACGAATACTTAATACTAGAATTATCACTAGATGCCTTTACATAAAAAACTGAATCTATATGATTACTTATGTTTATTCCATGAGTATCTTCTATGTATTTCTTATCTATGAAAAGCCTATAGGCACTATTTTCTTTTAATACTTCTTTTGGTTTTATTTTTAAATAATTATTTATAGATTCCATACTTTCAATATTCAAATACTCAACTTTACTTGTGTATCCATAGTTATCATTACTATTTATAAAATTAAAGTCAGTATTTGAAGCACCCTTTGTAACATTACTTTCATTGAAAGACTTTAATTTTTTATTCATTTTTACCATATTATTTAATGGGGTTCCTAAAACATCCATATCTTTGTTTATATTCCTATCGAATTTAATATATATATATCCATCCTTCACAAGACCCGTTTCATTCACATTTATTATATTATCTGTAAAACTTTCATTAGATGAATGTTTTACAACATTAGGAATACTTCCCTCTCCCGTAGTTGCGAAGGTTAATTTTATTTCCTTATTCTTAACCTCCTGTCCATGAGAATCCGTTACTCCCACTAATTTAACTAGATTAGGACTAATAGTTAATGTATATTGAGTATCTTTCTTAAGAGCATATGCATTATCCCTTTCATCCATTATGTCTATAAGTAGTTCCTTATTTCCATTTCCACCTATTTGTATACCACTATTATCTAGTACATAGACCCCTTCATTGGATTCTAATTTTATATAATCAATTTTATCACTATCTAAAAATTCTATTTTATGGGTAAATGCTACTTTTAATAATGGATCTAAACTTACATTAATCTCACTATTTTGTGGGCTTGTGCTTAATACTATATTGTTAGGGTCTATTGTTTCTCCGTATGAGTAAATTGGAATAGAAAATAAAATCACCATACTCAAGACCATACTCATTATTTTTTTATTCATAATTACCTCCCCTTCTAAAGTCTACTTACTTTTATATCGACTAAAATTCAAGTTTTTTTTACCTTTTTCCCCATTTTCAATTGTACCATATATAACCAATATGAAATAGTTTTTAAAAAATATACAGGTAAAAAGTATCATATATCAATAATTTATAATAGAGAACTATTACCTACTTTATATTTATGGTAAAATGTAGGAAACATCTATTCTAAGGAGGTAACATATGAAGAAAAAATTAACAATAACTCTTATAATCTGTCTTATACTGAGCACAGTAGTAGGAGTATCTGCCACATATACTAAAAAGATAAATGCTTGGTTTTATAATATTAAAGTAAATTATAATGGGAAAAATATAGCATTTAATTCTGCTCCATTCATATATAACGGTTATGTTTACGTACCCGTAAACGACTTAGCTAATGGAATGGGCTATTCCTATAGGTGGCATAATGATTCTAAGACTATGAACATATATGCACCCACAAGTTCTACTGATATAACAGCCCTCCAGGCAGAGCTTGATAGAAAAAATATGGAAATAACTAATCTTAAATTTCAGCTAAGTCAACAAAATCTATACAAATCCATTTCAAATAATCCTAGTAGCACTTCTAATGGATCACTTGACGATGTAAGAAGAATGTTAGAAGAGGATTTTGATTCCCATGAAAATGATGGAAATACTTTAAGATTTAAGGATTTTAAAGTA
This sequence comes from Anaeromicrobium sp., assembly GCF_025210435.1. Lineage (GTDB taxonomy): Bacteria > Bacillota > Clostridia > Peptostreptococcales > Thermotaleaceae > Anaeromicrobium. Next base: position 76,711 of record NZ_JAOART010000045.1, on the reverse strand, counting down.
AGTAAGTATTCTAATGAAATACTAGTAAAAATGTATGGAGACTTTGACAAAAGTTATACTAAATGGGAAGATAGGGATGACGATGACTTTGACGATTTCATCGAAGATCTATGTGAAGAGGTTATAAAACACATAAAGAAAGATGTAGTTGTTAAGGTTTACGATGATGACAATGATCAAATAGACAAATATACTTATGATTATAATGATGAAAGATTATACGAAGAAGATGATGATGATGACATTGATGATAAATTAAATTCTGTGGAAAATGACTTAGAAGATGATTATGATGATTATAAAGTGGGAAGTGAGACCTTAGAGTTTACCAAATTCTCTTTAAAACAAAAGTCTGATGATCATATAGAATGTAAGATTTATGCCAAGTTCGATAGAACATCTGATTATTGGAAGAATAGAGATGAGGAAGATTTCAGAGATTTCGTTGATAAAGTTTGTGATGATATTACTGATGAAGTTGATGAAGATGTGGACGTATTAGTATATGATGAAGACAATGATAAAATGGCCGAATACGAATATGACGAAGATGATAATGATTTAGATAAAATTTATGAATACTAAAAAAACACATAAAAATAAGGGACGGCTATGAACTACATAACCGTCCCTTATTTATTTTACTTCCACATATACTACATTTTTTTTATCATTTATCCAATACTCTATATAATCATATTCTTCTAAATTAGGTGCCAGTCCTATAATACCATTGTATTTGTCATATACAATATACCCACTATCTCCTACTGTAGATATTTTATTATACTCTCCCTTTTCATCCCTTGTAGTATATACATAATTGTTCTCTCCCCTTATCTCTCCTGTTATAAGGTTTTCTACAGGTACTACAAATTCTTCCTTACTATCTATTACTCCTTCTTTTACAACGTAACCCCTTAATTCAAATATTTTTTTGCTTATTTTGTCTAATATTACTGCCATTTCATCCCTTCTAATGGGACTGCTAGGCTTAAAATATCCATCTATTGGTTCTATTATTTTTAGCTGTAAAACTCTCTCAATTAGGGATATATTTTCTGCCTTTATTTTAGAATGGTCCTTTAAATTGTATACATATTGTCTATTAGAACCATTTATTTTATTAAGGCCCATGATTCTACCTATCCATATGGCCACTTCTTCCCTATTGGTCAGTTTGCCCCATGTATATTTGTGTTCCATGTCACGTCTTATCTTTTCTTCTAAATCCACTATTTCATCTTCTGTATAATTAGGGTTTTTCTTTACTTCTTCATTAATTTTATCCTCTATTTTATATTTTTCTTCATCAGATACATATAATATATCTTTAGCCTCATCTTTAGTTATTAAATTTATTTTCTTTGCCACATCTAAATAAGCTTCTAACTCATCATTACCATTTAATTTTTTCTTTCCTATTATTCCTTGAACTTCTTCTTCTTTTCCTGCAATTCTCACTAGCATAGTTATGACTTCTTCTTTGCTTATGTTCTTACTTGGATAAAACTTATTTGAACTCTTTTTCCTAATTACAGATAAGCTAGCTAGCTTATAGATAGATTTTTTATAAGGGCTATTTTTTATGTCAGAAAAGTTCAAATTATTATAAAGTCCTTCGTATTCCTTAATTCCCGTGTATTTATCCATGGCAAAAGTAGTATTTGTTAAGATCAAACTTATTAAAATCACTAATATTCCTATTTTTTTCAATTTCATCCCTCCATGTATTATGCGTGAACTTGGTGACAGATCACAGGTTACAGGAACAGCATTAAAAAATTTTAATGTCCGTCACCTGTCACCAATTATATCGTCATAAAACTACTTACTCTTAAGAAGTTCTTCAAAATTCTGGGCATCTAAAGGCTTACTAAATATTTAGGATGAAGACCTATTTCATTGGATTCATAGAATAAAAACAAAAGGACAATAGATATCTATTGTCCTTTTGTTTTTATTTTATCTATATTAAATTTCTATCTACTATTTCATTTACTGCAAATGACGCCACATCTTCAGCAAAAGAACCAGAACCAAATCCAGCGTCGTATCCTAGCTCTTTAGCTAGTTCATGGCTTATTCTAGGTCCACCACAAATTAATACTACCTTGTCTCTTATTCCCTCTGCTTCTAATATTTCAACTAAATTAGTTAAGTTAGCTATGTGAACATCCTTTTGAGTAACTACTTGAGATACTAATAATACGTCAGCCTTTAATTCTATAGCCTTAGCTACGAATTCTTCGTTAGGAACCTGACTTCCTAAGTTGATAGCTTCAACACCCTTGTATCTTTCAAGACCATAGTGTCCTGCATAACCCTTCATATTCATAATAGCGTCTATACCTACTGTATGGGCATCAGTTCCTGTACAAGCTCCTAATATAGTTATATCTCTTTTAATATTTTCTTTAATAAAAGCTTCTACTCCATATTTATCCATTATATCCACATCTACCTTAGGAACTTCTATAGATGTGTAATCTACTGTATGAGTACACTTTCCATACATTACAAACATAGTATAACCTACACCTAAGTCTTCTGCATGTGTTACAGCTGGTTCTTCCATACCCATCTTTGATGCAAGACGTCTTGCGGCTTCCTTAGCTTCTTCTCCACATGGAACTGGTAATGTGAAACATAATTGAACCATTCCATCGTTCATAGTATCTCCATATGGTTTGATTTTAGTTAAATCTAATCCTGTATTAGCACTCATTATCTTGCACCTCCTAGCATTAACTCCACAAATGGATTAAAGTACTTGTCATGCTTCTTAGTAACGCCTTCTAGTCCTTTTCCTCCATCCATTTTTCTCTTAACTCCTGCAAATTTTCCTTCTTCTATAGTAGAGAATATTCCTTCTGTTTCTATCTCATTTAACATGTCAGCTGCATTTTGAAGAACTTCTTGAGCTCTACTTTGGATAATTCCACCGTTTTTGAACTCAATTTCTGAAGAAATATCTCTAGCATTGTTAAAGACATATTTAGCATTAGCTATAGATAATGCTCTATCTTGTAGAAGTGGTGTATGGATAGCTTCTGTAAGCATACCTAATAATTGTAAACTTTGATTAGTCATTATAGCTACCATATTAAATAATGCATCTTGAACATGACCTTTGTATATATCTCCTGTCATGAACTTTGTAGGCGGCATGTATTTAAGTGGAGCATTAGGGAATATTTCCCTTGCCATTTGAGCTTGTGAAAGTTCAAATAAGAATCCATTTTCTAGGTCTGGAGTAATTTCAAAGGCATGACCTAGTCCCATTTGTTCTTCTGGAAGACCAGCTACTAACGCAAACTGCTCATTGATAAATTGAGAAGCAAGTACCGTATGTGCTTCTTCAACTGCATCTGCAGTAGTTAAGTAGTTATCTTCTCCAGTATTTATGATAACTCCCGCGAATCCGTTAATGATTCTTGAGAAATATTGGTCAACTAAAGTTCTTTGAATATTTATATCTCTAAATAAGATTCCATATAATGCATCGTTAAGCATTACGTCTAATCTTTCCATAGCTCCCATAGCAGCTATTTCAGGCATACAAAGTCCAGAACAGTAGTTACATAATCTAATGTATTTTCCTACTTCTTCTCCAACTTCGTCTAGTGCCTTTCTCATAATTCTGAAGTTTTCTTGTGTAGCATATGTTCCACCAAAACCTTCTGTAGTAGCTCCATATGGTACATAGTCAAGTAAACTTTGTCCTGTAGTTCTGATAACAGCAATAATATCTGCACCTTGTCTTGCTGCTGCTTGTGCTTGAAGTACGTCTTCGTAAATATTACCAGTTGCAACGATTACGTATAAGTAAGGCTTTGGACCTTCTCCTAAGTTTTTAATAAACTCATCTCTATCATTTTTATTACTAGCAATTCTTTGTACCATTTTTTCTGCTAGTACTTTTATAACTTCTTGTATTTTACTATCATCAGCCACTGGTACCTTAGTTAAATCTAATTCTCCCTTTGATACCATTTCAGCGATTTCTTGTGGCTCTTTACCTGTGTGGATCATTGCATTTCCTACCCAGTAAGCAGCTCCTAAACCTAGTCCACCACCATCTTTAATATTGTCAACTACTATATTTGGTAGGGGAGTTTCTATTTCATCAATACCATCTATTCCTAATAATCTAGCTACTGTTCTTTCAACAGCCACAGTGGTATGCTTATCTATAAATTTTTGAGTATCTGCTGCAATGTTCTTTGCAGAATTTCTTGCTTTAGCAATTAAGTTTTGGTCTAGATTTAATTTGCTCTGCATCCTTGTTCCTCCTCTATATATAAATGAATTATTTTAAACTTGAAAATTGGTGACAAGTTCTTGGTTACAGATTGCAGGTTACGGGTTACAGGAAAAAAATTAAAATCTAAAGAGATTTTAATTCCTAACCCCGGTTACCTGTCACCTGTATCAGTAACTTATCACCAATTATTCCTTATGTTAAATACTTTTCGGCTTCCTTTATTAAGTGCTCTTGAAGACCCATAAGACGAGCTATATTAATAGCATCCCTTGGTACCTTTTCTTCATTATTCACTTCTATTAGCCTATAGTCCATGTATTTATGAACTATTTCTATTCCCACATTAGTGGAATTTTCTATCTCTGTTTTTAACTTCTTCATATCTACCCCTACAAGACCTTTAACTTGTAGATGGTATACATCCGAATCCTTTGTTAGTCCGTCAAAGTGAGAGGTTATAATAGTTATACTTTCCTTATCCTTCATATAATCTATAAGGGCCTTTGATATGGCAAAACCCTCTTGAGGATTAGTTCCTCTAGCCAATTCGTCTATTAAAAGGAGACCATTTTCATTAGACCTATCAATTATATTCTTTACTTCTAGTATTTCTGCTCCAAAGGTACTAAGTCCCTTATCAGTAGATTGTAAATCACCTAATGAAAAGAATATGTAGTCCTTCATGGAAAAAATCATTGTATCTGCAGGAACAAATAGTCCGTACTGGGCCATGGCACAAAGTACCCCCACTAATTTTAGTGAGATAGTCTTTCCTCCCATGTTCGCTCCAGTTATGCAGGTTACTCCTCTTTTTAAATCTACACTTATGGGTGTAAACTCCTTTTCCTGTTTTCTAAGTGTATCGGCAACTTTAATATGTCTACCATTTTTTATATAAAGCCTTTCATCTGGGGCAATTTCCGGCTTTACAGAATTTGTACCTATGGCTAAATATCCTTTAGCAATTAGCAAATCAATTTTTCCTATGGCTGATATGTTATCATAAAAAATATCTAGATATTTTTTAATTTCCATACTCAATCTTTTTCGTACGTTAAATTCTTCTTCTTCTTCTAGGAGTTTAAGGTCATTGATTTTTTTCAGGTCCTGTTCTTTATCAGAATCTATTTTTACCTTATAAGTAATATTCATATAGGTTTCAGAACTGTAGGTTAGATTGGGGCATCTATCTACCTTTCCTAATAGGTCCATATCATTTTTATTTATGGATACCTCACCATTTGGTCTTATCTTTATACCTAAATCCTTTTGAACTTCTTCTCTTATGATTTTATTTTGTCTATATATTTCCGATTCTATAGACTTTATTTCATCACGTACTTTGGCTAGACTCTTGGAATAAGAATCATATACATAAAACGTATTAACTCCACTATTTTGTGGATCTAATAGTTTTTCAATTTGGGGCATTGATGTTATGACTAATTCTTTGGGCATATTCCATTTTATTTTTTCAAGTAGTGTTGATATATCTTTTAAAAAAAATACAAAGGATTTAATCTCATAAAGTTCTACCGTGCTTAAGACCTGATTATCACTGATTCTTTTAAAGGAACCTCTTAAATCTTTTATGTGTTTAAACATGTTTCTCATGTCTACAAAGGCATATCTATTTTTTTTAATAAGATTTACTGCCTTTTCTATTAATTCGTACTCATTAAGGAGTTTTTGGGCTTCTTCCCTTAAAAAAGATTTCATATTTTTTTTACATTCAGTCCCATAGGGTGTATATACATTTAGCCTGTCAAATATATAGGACATTTCTAAATTGTCATAAATCTTACTTGTCATAAACATGTTACTCACCGCCTAATACTACATCAACAACAGGAACAGGATTTAAAAACCGTTTCATGTTCTCAAGAAAGTCTTTAGGGTCAAAATAATATCCCTGTGGTGCATATGGATTTATTGTTACTGCTAATGGTACTATTGAATCTAATGTCTTAATTTCAATTCCCATCTTTTTAAAATACATATAATCTTTTGAATCTATAAATATTTTTGTTGGATCACTAACTACAAAGGTGACATTTTTGTAATTAGTTGAAGTTCTCATTATCTGCTTTAAAGTGTTTGTTACTAGGGATCCTGCCATTATTACATATCTAGATCTATCATCTAAATGGTCCCCTATTACATTTCCACTATTTAATGCAGTTTTTATATCTAATATATACTCATCATAATTTTCATCAATAATAATGTACTTTTTCTCATCAATGGCATTTTTTGCTATATCATAAATAATGTTATCCTGTACTTTTTCTAAAGAAAACAATTGTACCTGGTGCATGGTCTTTTCAATAACCTTATTCATGTCTCTACTCAATACTGCACCAGTAGCCAATATGGTAGCTTCTGTAATAGAAGGAGAGGCAGATGATTTTCTATCAATAGCCCCATCCACTATAACAAGTTCTGCTCCATTGGCTAAAAGCTTATTACACACTTCTTTAATATGAAAATTCGTACTAGGTCCGGCAACCTGCACATATCCAGGGCTTTTAGTTTTAACCATTACTATCTTTCCCATGGATGTGTTTATATTAGTAACTTCTAATATCTCAAGCTTAGCTTCACACAATTTCAAAGTGGCTTCTGAAGTGGCTAATATGGTATCTGTATCCACATATATCATGGGTTTTTCAGTGGAAGTAACTAAATCTTCTCTCTCTCCATCTCGGCCTGTAGAGGTAATACCAACTCTAACTCTTTTTTCCATGCATTCGTCGATGAGTTGATTTAAAGTTACAGTTTTTCCTGAATTTTTTGACATGCCCACTACGGATATGACTTTGTATTTACCATGAATAAGCTCAAGTAAGTTCATTATAATTAATTGCCTCCTTAAAATATGAATAAATCATAAGTGTGTAGATTATAGTCTTAGGTAAGGTTTAGGGTTTAAAGAAAAACCCCTTTAACTCTAAACACCTTTCCCTTAACCTTTAACTATAAAAACTTTTTACTTTTGGTTTCTTTTCTTTCTATCTAAGTCAACTGGCTCAAGTGCTACTTGGTTTCCTTGTAATAATCCACCTACACCTGTTATTTTCTTTTCTTTTTCTCCCTTACATACTGGACATTGACAGTCATCTTTGTATGTTACTGGCTCTGTATAAGTAGTTATAACACCTTCAAAGTTTCTAAGAACTACTCTCTTTGGAGATTGAGAAACTACATATTGTGGCATTACTGGAGTCTTACCACCACCACCTGGTGCGTCAACAACAAATGTCGGAACTGCATATCCAGAAGTATGTCCTCTTAATCCTTCAATGATTTCAATACCCTTAGATACTGGTGTTCTGAAGTGCTCAATACCAGTAGATAAGTCACATTGGTAAATGTAGTATGGTCTAATTCTCATAGCTACTAAGTTGTGTACTAATTCTCTCATAATATGTACACAGTCATTTACTCCTCTTAATAATACTGATTGGTTTCCTAAAGGAATTCCAGCATCAGCCATTAATGTAGCTGCTTTCTTAGCTTCTGGAGTAATTTCTTTTGAGTGGTTAAAGTGAGTGTTTAACCATACTGGGTGATACTTCTTAAGCATGTTTACTAACTCTGGTGTAATTCTTTGAGGTAATACAACAGGAGTTCTAGATCCGATTCTTACGATTTGTACATGCTCAATATCTCTTAACTTCTTGATGATGTACTCTAATGTTTCATCACTTACACATAGAGCGTCTCCACCTGATAATAATACGTCTCTAACTTGTGGAGTATTTCTAATGTATTCGATCGCCTTGTCGATTTTTGCTAATGGCATAGCATCGTCATTTTGTCCTGCAAATCTTCTTCTTGTACAGTGACGGCAGTACATTGAACACATGTCTGTGATAAGTAATAATACTCTATCTGGATATCTGTGAGTAAGTCCTGGTACTGGAGAATCTCCATCTTCGTGAAGTGGATCGTCCATATCAGCATCAGTCTTATGAGTTTCTACCATGTTTGGAACTGCTTGTAGTCTTACTGGGCAGCTTGGATCATCCTTATCCATTAAAGATGCATAGTAAGGTGTAATACCCATTCTTAAGATTTCTAATGACTTTTTGATTCCAGCTTCTTCTTCTTCTGTTAAGTTAATTACTTTCTTTAAGTCTTCTAAAGTAGTAATTCTATTTTTAATTTGCCATCTCCAGTCATTCCACTGCTCATCTGTAACATCTTTCCACATTTCGATCTCTTTGTAACTTCTCATCCTGTAAAAACCTCCTAAAAATATCTATTCTGTCTATTTAAATTATGCGTATAATTCTTCGTAAATATCTCTTATTACCTTGCTGTCTCTTAATATTTGAAGAGTAACTTCTGCATGTCCCTTAGTATATCCATTACCCATGATCATGTTAACATCTGATCCTACACCTTCAGCTCCTAATGCTGCTTTAGTGAAGCTTGTTGCCATACTGAAGAAGTAAATAGTTCCATCAGTCTTAGTAGCTAATATACTTGACATTTCTGTGTTTGGCACGTTTACGTTATTAATTGTTACGTCTGCCATTTGTCCGTTAGTTATTTCTCTTATTTTTTCCATCATTTCAACTGGCTTAGTAGCATCTGCTGCAACATAGTAGTCTGCAATGTTTCCTCTCTTAGCAACTTCTAAGCTCTTTTCGCTGTGTCCTAAGCAAATTACTTTTCCTGTAACTCCCGCTCTTCTCTTAGCTTCGTAGCAGCATAACATTCCTGATTTTCCTGCTCCACCGATTACTAATACAGTATCTCCAGGCTTAACTAACTTAGCAGTTTGAGCTGGTGCTCCTGCCACGTCAAGTGCAGATAAAGCAAGGTTTTCTGGAATATCACTTGGAAGTACAGCGTAGATTCCAGTTTCAAATAATATAGCTTGACCTTTAATGTCTACTTGGTCTATGTTCTTTCTTACTTCTGTTATTTCTTCTATAACAAGTGGAGTTAATGATAATGATACTAATGTAGCTAACTTATCTCCAACTTTTAAGTCTGTCTTTCCTTCTAATGCAGGTCCTATTTTTGCAACTGTTCCGATTAACATTCCACCAGAACCAGTTACTGGGTTTTGATGCTTTCCTCTTTCAGCTACTATACCCTTCATTATTTCTTTAATCTTTTCTACATCTCCACCTGCTTCTTCTTTTATTTGAGTGAAACTTGCAGAATCGATGTTTAATGTTTGAACATCAATTAAGATTTCATTGTCATAAATTTCCATAGTGTTGTCAATTTTCTTTGCTGGTTGTGGTAACGCTCCCTTTGGCTCAATAACTCTGTGCGTTCCGTATGGACATCCTTTTTTCATTTTATAATTCCTCCTTGACTATATACACTTTAATATTTTTTTAAAGTAGAATTTTGTTTATACTTTAACAATGCTCTATGCTATTGTTTCATAAGTAAATTTATTTTTTGACATGTCATTCTTCGGGGATTTTTAATGCAACATACGTGCCAACTCAGAAATTCTTCCCCCTATTTTTTTATTTTTTTCTTGGTTTTTCCCCATTTTTCAACATTTTAAAATATTTTTTCATAGTTGGATTTATCTATAAACAGGGAAATCCCTTTCCTAAAATTTTATTTTTGGTATTATGAACCATCCATTGCCAAAGAAAATGATGCCTAATTTTAGGCACCACTTAATAATCATCTCCCAGACATTTTTTTATTTTATATTGAAGGGTTTGCCTTGGTATTTTTAACTCCTTAGCTGCATGACTTATGTTATTATCATACTTCTTTAAAGCCTGCTTAATTAGGGTCTTTTCAAAGTTTTGTAAGGACTCTTTTAGATTTCCCACAAGGATAGGTTCTACTTTTATCTTATCCACTTCCCCTTTAATATCCTTATATTTTTCAAATATATAGGGTAGTGAATCTATCTTTATAAGGGGGCCATCTTCTAAGTTCATTATGCCCTCTATAACATTTTCAAGTTCCCTTACATTTCCTGGCCAATTGTGCTTTTCAAATAGATCAAAGATCTTAGGCTCTACTCCCGTAAAAGTCTTTTTTAATTTATCATTATATTTTTTTATGAAAAAATTTACTAAGAGGCCCATATCTCCCTTTCTTTCCTTTAAAGGAGGTAGCTTTAATCCAATCACATTTAATCTATAGTATAAATCTTGTCTCATTCTTTTACTTTCAACTACAGTTAGGGGGTCTTCGTTACTAGCAGCTATTATCCTCACATCCACATGTCTAGTTTTAACATCTCCAACCCGCCTTATATTACCATCTTGTATTACTCTTAATAACTTTACCTGAAGCTCTAGGGGCATAGAATTTATTTCATCTAAAAATAGGGTTCCCCCATTGGCAAGTTCGAACAATCCAGGTCTATCACTAGCCCCTGTAAATCCACCTTTTACCGTTCCAAATAGTATGCTTTCTAAAAGGGCACTGGGAAGTGCACCACAATTTTGAACTATAAATGGCTTGTTACGTCTACAACTTTTATTATGAATAGATTGAACAAATAATTCCTTTCCCGTTCCCGTTTCCCCATATATGAGTATGGGAGATGATGATTTAGATGCCTTTACAGCTAATGTCTTTGCCTTTAGCATCTCTTCACTCTCACCTATTATGTCATATAAGTTATACTTTGCTTCATTTATATTCTTTTTAACTTTCTGTTTCTTATCATATAGCTGCTCTTGTAAGTCTATCACCTTCTCTGACAGGGCCTTTACAGCCGTAATATCCCGAGAAATTTCAATAGCTCCAATAACCTTTTGCTTTGATTTTATGGGAAAGGATGAGTTTATAGTAGTTATTTCCTTTCCCTTATAATTCTTAAAGGATTGTTGAGTATCAAATATGGCTACTCCCCTTTCTATAGACCTTAGTAATGTACTAGTCTGAGGAGATAAGGAGGGATACACTTCTAAAACATGTTTCCCTATCATATCATACTTATTAATATGATCTAGCTCTGAAGCAGCCTTATTATAATATTTTATATATCCCTTAGAATCAATTATTTGTATTCCTTCATCCACATAATCTAATATTATTTCAATATTTTCTTTTGAAAAAATGTTGTTCATACATCCACCTTCTAATGCCGATTTTTTGTCAGCAATGCCTAATTTTCGTCACCTATATTAGATAGGTTAGAGGTTTGTCGTTTGTCGTTGATGGTTAAGGTCAATGTTTTTGCAAATAACCACTAACGATTAACGAACAACGTCTAACCAAAATAAACTACATTATGGAAATATTTAATTTGTTAGTGCTTTCCACAAGTCCCTGTATACTCATCATATATTCCACATATATTTTTGCCTTTTGATCTTCACCTATTTCTTGCTCTATTTTTTTAGTATATATCTCCATTTTAAAATTTCCGTAGGGAGTATTATACTTAGTAGTATATCTTTCTTTTAATTTAAAAATCATATCCGATGAAGTACTTCCAAATCTCTTCATCTTCACCTGATCTTCTTCTAGTTTTAAAGTAGTAGTAGATCCTTCCATGCCTGATATTTCACTTTCCTTATATACAAGATACATGGCTCCATTTCTCATATATTGTTTTCCTTCTGTTATAAACTCCATTGTATTCTCTTCTCCATCTACACCTCGTTGACTTGCTTCTATCCTTACCATAACATTCTTCATTTGTTTTCCTCTCCTCTATATATCTATATCTATTATCTATTTTTTTCCTTATATCTATTAAATGCAAAGTCTATTAGTTTATCTATTAAATCAGAATATTTCACCCCTGTATTTTCCCATAAAAGTGGATACATACTATATTTTGTAAATCCAGGCATAGTATTTAATTCATTTATATATATTTCTCCCGTTTCTTCATTTAAGAAACAATCTACCCTTGATATGCCACTAGCATCAATTGCCTTGTAAGCTTCTATTGCCAGTTCCCTAATTTTTTCACTATATTTCTCTTCTATTGGTGCTGGTATTATCATTTTAGATTTTCCATGGTCAAAATATTTAGCTTCATAATCGTAAAATTCGTGGGATGGAACTATATGGCCAACTATAGATGCCTTTGGATTATGATTTCCGTATACGGCACATTCTATTTCCTTTCCATCTATATGCTTTTCTAATAATAATTTTCTATCATATTTTGCCGCTTCTTTCAATCCAGCAATTAATTCTTCCTTATTATGGGCCTTTGTAATTCCCACACTAGATCCTAAGTTAGCTGGCTTTATAAATATGGGATAGTCTAATCCTTTTTCTATAGATAATACAGTATTATCCATGTTCTCTAACTCTCGTCTCATTACTACCATGTATGGTCCTACAGGTAATCCATCCCTTTCTAGTACCTTTTTTGTATATATTTTGTCCATACCTACACAAGAGGCTAATACCCCTGCCCCCACATAAGGAATGTTTGCCATTTCAAATAGACCTTGTATAGTTCCATCTTCTCCAAAGGGTCCATGTAGTACTGGAAAAATCACATCTACTAGGTCTTTTAATTTTTTAGTATTATTTCCTCCCACTGGAATTATGCTAAAAGCATATTTCTCCCCATCTGATTTTATCCTATCTATAGCTATATTTTCCCATTCTCCCGTTTCTATTTTGTCCACAGGACCATCATATATCATCCATTTTCCCTTTTTAGTTATTCCAATAGAAATTACTTCATACTTTTCTTTATCTATAGCATTTATAACTGAAGTGGCTGACATTAAGGATACCTCATGCTCTCCAGACTCTCCCCCAAATATTACACCTAATTTAATTTTACTCATGATTTGCCTCCCAAAATAGTTTGTATATCTACAAACCTGTATTTAATTTAATAATATTCTATACTTAAGTATTTTATTAATCAATAATCTAATAAGTCTTCTTCTAATTTTATCATATATTATAGATTTCTTATTTATAAACTTGCTTTATATGAGCCTACTTCAGGAAAATATATTTGAATTTTTATCCATCCAAGTCGCCTGTCACATGCTAAAATGTAAATTTTAAAACTAGGTTCACGTATCATGTTTACTATGCTTAAGATATAGTGACGCTCCGGATTCCTAAAAATTCAAATATATTTACCTTCGTAGGCAAGTTACTGTATAAATAAAGCTTAGTGTTGATAAATCTATAAATGAAAAATAATGACATGGAAATTTCCATGTCATTAAATATACTACATTGTTAAAGTTCCATTCTCTTGTTTAATCAATTTTAATATTCTCTCTTCTCTTCCCGTATGGGCATTTATATATATTAAAAATGTTTCATCCTTATATGTAACCTTAAATTCATAACAAAAGATTTCCTTTAAACTTTTAGTAGGAATTACACATAGCCTTCCTTCCCCTTCTAATTCTCCCCTATTTCCCATCCTTTCCTTTGCCTCTTGAAGGCTTATAATTGGTGCTTTTAATTGCCTTTTATAATTAGATGTCAAATGTTTTGTAGCATCTAACCCAACCACTTCTCCATTATCTAAGGCCACCTTTACCTTTACTAAATCAGGGTACATGACCACATCCCCCTCTTTATAAACATAGTTTATTAAAAGGGCATTATTATAAGTTAAAGTATATGTGGAAATCATATTTTTAAATCCTATTTTTTCTAAGAACTCATTTGCCTTTTTTATACCCTGTTTTTTCGATAAGGTGGGTTTTCCTACGGTTCTATTATTTAGTATGGTGGAAAAGTATCCTTTAGTTTGTGTAATATCTATGTAAATAGGATTTTTTTCATTTTTATACGCTGTGATACTATAGGTATTTAATTTTCCACCAGGTTCCTTTGAGTCTCCTTTTATATTCACATTTCCAAAATATTTTTTTGCCACTTCCTTAGCATCTTCAAAGGATATTTTTTTTCCTTCTAATCTAGGACTAATTCCAGCAGCCACGTGATCTGAGAAGGGTCCATCATAAATTAATTCTGGATATTCTACCATTCTTTCTTCAAATTGGATAAACTTATTTTGCATGGGGTTTTCCTTTTTTTCTATAGGTTTATCCTTTAATCGTAACTTAATTACTTTTCCAGAAAATGTTTGATCCCTTAATTCATTTAAACTAACTGACAAAGTGGATGCATACCCACGAAGTTTTTCTAGATTTTCCCTATCCTTTTTACTTAAATCCTCATCGTCTATACTCTTTTGTGCCATGGCAAAGGTATAATCCCCTAATTGACTTAAAAACTTTTCTGTCTTTTGTAATTCTCCATGCTTTATTGGAAATTGTGAAATTTCCTCCTGTGCATTATAAGCATTTCTCCATATGTTAGAATAAAGGATCATATTTTCCTTAGATCCAGTTGAAACCAACAGCTTTGATAAATCTGTATTTATAGTTTGAACACTACCTAATAAGTCATAATACCTTCTTTGAAAGTCATTTACTAGATGGGTATGATACCTCCTTTTTTCCCTATACTGATCATACCCCCAATAGGCAGTTATTATTAATGCTAGTCCTAAAACTATGGGTAATATGTTTTTTTTATTCATCCTTATCCTCTCCTTAATTTCCAAACCAGTGCTTTCCTATTTTCTTTTCCACCTTCCTACTCCATATCCATTTGCTAGTTGCCGTAGCTGGGTTCCAATAATATCTGCAACCACCTGTAGGGTCCCAACCATTTAATGCATCCCTTGCTGCCTTCACAGAACTTTCTACTAATTTGGCATTTACTTGTCCATTAGCAACGGCTTCAAAAGCTCCTGGTTGATATATTACCCCTGCTATGGTATTTGGGAAAGAAGCATGCTTTACCCTATTTAAAATAACTGCCCCCACGGCAACCTGCCCCGTATAAGGTTCTCCCCTGGCTTCTCCATTTATTGCTTTAGCTAAAAGTTGTACTTCATTATCCCTATATCCCATACTCTTACTATTTTTCTGACTACTTGTGGTTTTAGCTCCCCCCTTAGGTGTGGTTTTGCTACTTTTTAAAGTTAATCCTAACTTTTGTGCAGTCTTACTTCCCACCACTCCATCGGCCACTAGTCCATGTTTCTTTTGAAATTTTACAACAGCACGATAGGTTTGAGCTCCATATACACCATCCACATTTCCCTCTAAATAACCCCATCTTTTTAATTTATCCTGCAAACTCCTTACCGTTTCCCCCCTGGCCCCCCAATATAAGGTCTCTGCCATGGTCATATTCAGTATGCCTATTATAATTCCCATAACTATAATTAATAATAGAATTCTGCCATATTTTTTATTCATACAAAACTCTCCCTTTCTACATATTCACATTATTAGTTTTAAACAGGTTGTATTTAATTATTCACTATAGATTTCGTAACACTAAAATTTCTTTATATAGTAACTTGCCTATAAAGGAAAATATATTGAAAATTTTTGGAATTGAGGAACGTCACAGCATCCTATGCTGCTCCAACATGAGACGTGAACCTATCTACGAAGATTCATACTTTCGCTTGTGACAAGAACTTGGGTGGAAAAAATTTTCAATATATTTTTCTGAAATAGGCCCACATAAAGCAAGTTTAAAATCAAGAAATCTATATATGATTTTTTTATTAAAAGAAAAAAGCCAATCCATATGATTGACTTTACTTCATTACTAATTTATTATTTATTTTTTCCTTAGCACTCTCTATTACTTCCACTATCTTAAATTTTAATTTAAGGGGAAGTTCCTGATTTTTCTTAGTGTATATCATATTAAACTCTTCCTTAGTTAAAACACTTTTCATTTCTTCTTTAGTTCTTTCATCTGTAAGTCCATTTTCCATATCTATGAAACATAGGGGCGGGAACAATACACACCACCAATTGGCCCCATCTCCATCTCCTATAACTACTCTTAGGGCTTCATACTCTCCAGCTGGTAGGGTAATGCTTCCATAGTTTTTAGTTGGAAAATTAACTTCTCCTAAACTAGCCTTAACCTCATAATTATATCCATTTGATGCGATTACCTCTCCTGCTACTTCTTCTATAATATCTATATTTTTCTTTATTATATCTCTGCTTTCATCTAGACTCTTTGATTTTTCAAATTTAGGATTTAATTTTTTTATAACTTCATCCCTTACTTTTAATTTTAAAGCTTGATCCTTTGGTGAATCACTATTGGCTATAACATGAAATCTTATTAATTCATTTTTATAAGCCCTTTGATTTTCGTAAACTTTACCTAGAGACATGAACGTAGTAAATAATATTATTCCACAAAATAAAATGATACCCATAAATTTTTTATTCATAATAATAATTCCCCCATTACTAATATTTTTTCTTATTTTCAGTATTAGCAAGTTGGGGGATTTTTAAACTATATTATATATTTTTTTCCTTGTTATTTTTGTCCATTCTCAATTCCCAGGTATATAGCTTCCTCAACTCAGACCTATCTCTATAGATTTCGTAACACTAAGCTTTCTCTATACAATAACTTGCCTATAAGGGAAAATATATTGAAAATCTTTGGAACCCTGGAACGTCACAACATCCTATGCTACTCCAACATGACACATGAACCTATATACGAAGATTCAAACTTTCGCTTGTGACAAGGACTTGGGTGGAAAAGATTTTCAATATATTTTCCTGAAATAGGCCCGCATAAAGCAAGTTTATACACCAGAAATCTATACAGGCATATGTTTGCAATAGTTTTTTTATAAATATACTAACTTAGAAATTAAGAGAATATGCATAAGAACTTTTTAATAGATATAAGTAGGAGGTGGTAGGCGTGAGTAGTAAAGGTAGGAGCAATTTTGTATCCCTTTTAATTTTCATACTTATATTATTCATAATAATTGGCCCCTTTTATTTTATATATGTGAAAGAAGAAATAAAAAATAATACTATAAAGAAGGAAGAGTATTTATTTAAAGGAGTAATAAGCTTTTGGGATTATCCTAAAACTAATATTCAAACGGGAAGTAACTATGGTTGGATATTGAATAAGATAAAGAGATTTGAGAAAGAAAATCCTGGCGTATATATAGAATTTAAACCCTTATCAAGAAAGACGGGCCATATGTTGTTAGATACGGCTGTTGATACGAAAACTTATCCAGATATAGGGCCTGTGGCTACAGATGTGAGAATCATATCTAAGGGGTTACTCCAAAATATAGATGAATTTATGACCAAAGATGAGATCGGAATGTATAAAACAGATGCCCTAAGGGCAGTAAAATATAAGGGGAAAATTTGGGGATTTCCTTATACTATGAGTACTTATAATCTTTTGTTGAATGTGGAAATGTTTAATGAACGGGGAATTGAAATTCCTAAGGAAGGAAATTGGACCTATGATGAATTTATAGAAACTCTTAAAAAACTCACAGTGGATGAAGATGGTGATGGGAAAATGGATTATTATGGGTTTAATGCTTATATGGGTGTAAATGATTATAGTCTTTGGGGAATACTTTTATCAGATGGAGGAGAAGTTTTTAATAGTAAGGGAGAATATGTATTTAATGATAGTAAAGCCATAAGTGGGGTAAAAAAAATAGTAGATCTAAAAAATAAACACAAGGTAGTACCAGGTGATTTTGGGGAAAGTTCAGAAATACAAGCTTGGAAAAGTTTTTATAAGGACAAAAAAATTGGAGTATATCCTGCTGGAACCTGGGCCATAAATACTTTAAATAAAGCCTATGAATCGGGAGAAGGATTTGAATTTCAAGTTGGAAATTATCCTATAGGTAAGAGGCAAAATCCCATATCAGCAGCTAAGGTAACTTCAGCCTATGGGATTTTTAAGCAAGAGGATGAGGAAAAATTGAAGATGTGTGTGAAATTTTTAAAATTTTTATCTAGGGATGAATACCAAAGGGCCTTAAATGAAGTGGGAGTATTTCCAGTGAAGAAAAATATAGAGGAAATATATATGGGAAATGATAAAATGGATTTTGTAGAAAAAAATTTGAAATATACTAAAAATATATCTAATCCAAATTGGAATATGACTCAAGAGTATTTTTATAGTCAATTAAGGCAGATGCTTATTAAGAATAAGAACATAAAAAAAGGATTAGATCATGCTAAAAATAAAATAAATACTTATAAAACCATTAAGAAAGAATGATTTTCATTTAATACCTTTTAATGTTATACTTTATTTAGAATAGTGAAGGTTTAGGAGTTGAGATTTAGTGCATATAAAAGGAATATATGATAGATTAATAGAAGGAATAGATAAGGACAATATAAGAGAAAATGAAATTATGTCAAAACATACTTCATTTAAAATAGGTGGGCCTGTAGATCTTATGATTTTACCCAAATCTGTAGGAGAAGTAAAACATGCTCTAAAAGTTTTTAATGAAGAGGAAGTGAAATACTATATTATAGGAAATGGTAGTAATTTATTAGTAGCAGATAAGGGCATAAGAGGTGCTATCATAAAAATTGGAGGTAATTTTAATAAGGTAGATGTGGAAGATGAAAAGATAACTGCCCAGGCGGGAGTACTTTTATCTAACCTTGCCAATTTGGCCCTTAAAAATTCCCTTAAAACCTTTGAATTTGCCAGCGGCATACCAGGAACATTAGGTGGTGCAGTTACTATGAATGCAGGGGCCTATGGTGGTGAAATGAAGGACGTGGTAACAGGGGCTTCTGTTATAGATAAGTTTGGCAATGTGGTTTATTTAAATAATGAGGAACTAGGATTTGAATATAGAAACAGTAATGTACAAAGGGAAGGTTATATAGTCTTAGAGGTGGATATAAAGTTAGAAAAGGGTAATTATGAAGAAATAAAAAATATAATAAAAGAATTGACTAAAAAAAGAACTACAAAGCAACCCTTAAGTCTACCTAGTGCAGGAAGTACTTTTAAAAGACCACCTGATCATTTTGCTGGTAAGCTAATCCAAGACGCAGGATTAAAAGGTGTAAAAGTAGGGGGAGCCCAAGTGTCAGAATTGCATAGTGGGTTTATTGTTAATGTGGATAATGCCACTGCTAAGGATGTATTAGACTTAATAAGATTAGTTCAAAAAACTGTAAAAGATAAATTTGGAGTATGCTTAAATCCAGAAGTGAAAATCATTGGTGAAATAGAGTAAGGCATATGAAAAAAATAAACTAGTCAATTTTCTGAGGAATTTGGATTGTTTTCAAGGCATGGTGAGCGAGCATATTAAACATATGTAAGCGATTCCATAATGAAGAAAATAATTCAAATAACCAGTAAAATGATTAATTTATTTTTTGAATATGCCTAAGGCAGGGACAGTTTTTGACTGTCCCTTCAAAATACCTAGGAAAAGAGGAATATATATGAAACTTATAGGTGATTATCATACACATACCATATATAGTCATGGAAAGGGAACTATAGAGGACAATGTTAATGTGGCCATAGGAAGAGGCCTTAAAGAAATTGCCATAACAGATCATGGATATGGTCATTTTCTATATGGAATAAAAAAAAGTCGTATAGCTGAAATGAAGGAAAAGATTAGAAATATAAATGAAAAACAAGATAAGATAAAAGTAAAATTTGGAATAGAATGTAATATATTAGGTTTTGATGGACGATTAGATGTGGAAAGAGAAATATTAGATAATATAGATATAGTCTTAGCAGGGTATCACTTTGGTGCCCTATCTAATAAGTTTATCCATGATAGTATAATTCATGGGAGGAATTTTTTAGGTAAATATCTAACTCATATGGATAAGAAAAATAAAATTATAAATACAGACACGGTTATAAAAGCCATGTATAATTATAATATAGACATACTTACCCATCCAGGGGATAAGGGGTGTGTATATATGAAGGAAGTGGCAAAGGCAGCAGCTGAGACTAATACCTTACTTGAAATAAATAGTAGTCATTCCTATTTGAGAGTAGAAGATATAAAGATTGCAATGGAAGAAGGAGCCATGTTTGTCATAAATAGTGATGCCCATAGACCAGAACATGTGGGAGTAGTGGAACGTGGAATTAAAAGGGCTATAGAAGCAAAACTTCCCATAGACAGAATTGTTAATATGGAGTAATGGATAGGAGGAGATAAGTATGAAATTTGTTATTATTACAGGCCTATCAGGTGCCGGAAAGAGTCAAGCTATGAAGTGTATGGAGGATTTAGGATTTTATTGTGTAGATAATCTTCCGTCTGCTTTAATTCCTAAATTTGCAGATCTTTGCTTTCATGCTCAAGGAGAAGTAGAAAAAATTGCATTAGTTATAGACATTAGGGGAGGAATGTTTTTTAATGATTTAAAAAAGAGTATAGAACATTTAAAAAATGAAGGATATGAGTGTGAAATACTATTTTTAGACGCATCAAATGAAGTGTTGATTAAAAGATTTAAAGAAACTAGAAGAACCCACCCTTTAAACCCTACAGGATCAATTACAGAGGGAATTGAGCTAGAAAGGGAGAAAATAGCCTATTTAAAGGAAATGGCAAACTACATAATTAATACATCTAATTTGACTACTGGACAATTGAAAAACGAGATTAAAGATATATTTGTAAAGGGAATTGAAAGTAAGAATATAACCATATCTATTCAATCCTTTGGATTTAAAAAGGGAATACTATTAGATGCAGACTTGGTATTTGATGTGAGATTTTTACCAAACCCCCATTATATAGATGAATTAAGGGAGTTTACAGGAAATGACAAATCCATTAGGGAATATGTGATGAAATGGCCTGAGAGTATTGAGTTTGTAAATAAATTAAATGATATGATAGATTTCTTGATTCCATATTATGTAAAAGAAGGAAAAAATCAACTAGTAATAGCCATAGGCTGTACAGGTGGAAAACATAGATCTGTAACAGTAGCTAATATACTTTATGAGACATTAAAGGAAAAGGGTCATAGAACTATTATAAATCATAGGGATATAAAACCATTATAAGGGAGAAAATACATGTTTGGAATAGGGAATAAGTTCAGATTAATTATGGTTTTAGGTCTTACTTTAGCAATTGGAATATTCCTAGGCATATCTTTAGGAGTAGGTTATATTAGATATATTAGAAAAATTATAAGAAAGAGTAAAAAAAACAAGAAGGATCTAGGAAAAGCTCCTAAAATAGTAGTTATTGGAGGAGGAACGGGTCTTTCTGTACTTCTTCGTGGTCTTAAGAATTTTACTTCAAATATTACGGCCATAGTGACTGTGGCTGATGATGGTGGAGGCTCAGGTATATTGAGAGAAGACTTGGGCATGTTACCACCTGGAGATATAAGAAACTGTATATTAGCCTTAGCAGATACGGAACCTACTATGGAAAAACTATTACAATATAGATTTACAGAAGGCATGTTAAAGGGTCAGTCCTTTGGTAATTTACTAATAGCTGCCATGAATGGCATATCAGAAAATTTTGAAGAGGCCATAAAAAAGATAAATAAGGTATTTGCAGTAACAGGGCAAGTACTTCCCGTTACCCTAGAAGATGTTACTTTATTTGCAAAACTAAAAAACGGAAGTGTTATAAAGGGTGAATCACAAATACCAGTTAAGGTAAAGGAGTTAGAATCTCGAATAGATGAAGTTTTTATGAAACCTAGTAACGCAAAAGCAGCAGAAGAATGTATTTTGTCAATTTATGATGCGGATATTATCCTTTTAGGACCAGGAAGTCTCTATACTAGTATAATTCCAAATCTTTTAGTGAAAGATATGATAAAAGCTATGAAAAGATCTAGTGCTAGTATTGTATACATCAGTAATGTCATGACTCAACCAGGAGAAACGGGTGGATATACGGTGGAGGATCATGTGAATGAGATAAATAAGTACTTAAAGGGTATAGATATAGATTATGTATTTGCAAATGATGAAAATATACCTACAGAAGTTCTAGAAAAATATCATAAGGATGGGGCTAAGCCCTTATTATTAGAAGTAGGTGAAAAAGAAAGATTAAAAGATCATAATATAAAGGTAATAGAAGGGAAGTTTGTAAATATAAAGAAAAACTATATAAGACATGATGCCCATAGGATTTCAGAAAAATTAATCCATATTTTTCAAAGTGAGAAAAGTTAAAGGATCTATTTATTTAATGAAGTATAAAATCTATTCAAGATTTATATACATGAATAAATAGTTATAATAGGCAGGTTGTTGGATAAGTCTAAAACTTTTCTATTAATAAAAAACTCTAATTATTCAACATCCTATAAGAATATTAATAGGAGGTGTGCATAGTGAGAGAGGAAGTGAGTTCTGGAGGAGTAGTCCTATTTGGAAATGCCATATTACTTTTAAAAAAGTATAATGGAGATTGGGTATTACCAAAGGGGAAAATAAAAAAGGATGAAAATAAATGGCAAGCAGCCCTACGTGAAGTATATGAAGAAGGAAGAGTAAAAGGTGAGATCATAGATTATATAGATAATATAAAATATTCCTTCAAAAATTGTTGGAATAATCATGAAGTAGTAGAGAAGACCGTTCATTGGTATTTGATGAAGACTAAGTCTATGAATTGTGCACCACTTAAAGAAGAAGGTTTTATAGAAGCTAGATTTGTTCATATGAATAGGGCTTTAAGTATGATCAAGTACGATGATGAAAGACTTATAGTTAAAAAGGTTTTAGATATATTAGAATCAAGGGGGAAATTATAAAATCTACCCCTTAATTCTTCAATTAATCTTATGAATTCTTTGGAATAAATGATGAACAATAGGTATCATCACTACAATTAGTTATTCTACCAGTTTGGGTAATAACTTCTATTTTTTCTGCTTGACAATAATTATCATAATTGTGTTTACAATTAGAAACGTGGCATTCTACTACCATGTTATGTGGATGCATAATAAAACCTCCTTTTAAATATAGTATTAATAATAAGAAATTATATATTACAATAAAAAAATAGATTGAGAGGAACAATTTTCAACAGAAAAAAATTGACTTTTATGCTATAATGGTGTAGAGTCGGATTATTTGTTTCTAACAGGAATAAAGCAGGTGTTAATAATGTCATTTTCCATGAGAACTAAAAATGAATTGTCTAGAGAAATGCCAGAGAATAAATGTTGTCAATTAGGAGAATTATCTGCATTGATAAGAATGAGTGGAACTATTCAATTAGCTGGATTTCAAAAGGTAAATATTAAAATAGTAACTGAAAATGCTGCCATAGCCAGAAAGATATTTACCCTTATTAAAAAATGTTTTGGCATACATACGGAACTGAGGGTGAGAAAAAATAAGCTACTGAAAAAGAATAATCATTATGTTATCATTATTAGTAGTGAAGCAGGAGCTAATGAAATTTTAACAGATGTGGGAATACTCCGTTGCAAAGAGAATACGTTTTCCTTAGATTATTCTATTCCTCAAAATTTAATCGGGAAGGATTGTTGTAAACGATCCTATGTGAGGGGAGCATTCTTAGGAGCTGGTTCTGTAAGTGACCCAGAAAAAACATATCATTTAGAATTTGTAAATAATAGTGAAAAACATAGTGAAGATTTAAAGGAACTTTTATGGCAATATGATTTAAGTGCTAAGACTATCATTAGAAAAAACAGTCATATAGTATATGTAAAAGAGGGAGACTGTATAGTAGATCTACTAAATATAATGGGGGCCCATGCTGCCTTACTAAAATTAGAAAATATAAGAATCGTAAAGGAAATGAGAAACAACGTAAATAGAATAGTAAATTGTGAAACGGCCAATTTGAATAAAATAGTTAATGCGTCCATTCGTCAAATAAATAATATTGAATATATACAAAAAACTGAAGGTTTTAAAATATTGCCTGATAATCTAAGGGAAATTGCTGAAGTTAGATTGAATTATAGAGAAGCAAGTTTAAAGGAACTTGGTCAAATGTTAGATCCTCCCGTGGGAAAATCGGGAGTCAATCACAGATTACGAAAGATAGAAAAAATAGCAGAGAGAATTAGAAATGGGAAAGGGGGAGCAAAATGATACAAAAGGACTTTAAAGTAGAGAGTAAGCTTGGATTACATGCTAGACCAGCAGCATTATTTGTTCAATTGACAAATAAGTTTTCATCAGACATAATTGTAGGTAAAGAAAACAAAATAATTAATGGAAAGAGTATAATGGGTATCATGGCTCTAGGCGTATCAAATGGTGAAACTATAACTGTTAAAGTGACCGGTGTAGATGAAAAAGAAGCAATGGCTGAAATTGAAGATTTTTTACTAAACAAGATAAAGGGATAAGGCTACTATAAAAGTAGCCTTATTTTTATGTTTATGAGGACATATATGATCTATATAACCTTATTATTTAGTGTATGTTCAATTAATCTTATTAGCACTATAATAGAATTAGAATATGGATTACTATGAGAAGGGTTTGTACAAGGATGAAATAAAATCTTTAAAGCTATGAATATTAGAAAAATTTATAATTTCTACATATTATAAGAAATGAGGGAGATGGTTAAATGCTTAATATATTACTGGTTGATGATGAATCAAGACATTTAAGGGGATTAAAAAACATGATAGTTAAATTAAGGCCCCATTATAATATAATGACTGCATCCAATGGAAAAGCTGCCCTTGAGATAATTCATAAAGATAAAATAGATATAGTCATATCCGATATTATGATGCCTATATTAAATGGAATTGAATTATCTAAAGAAATTTATGAGAGCCATGGAAAGATAAAGGTTATAATTTTAAGTGCCTATGGTGAATTTGAATATGCTCAAAAAGCTATTGCCTATGGGGTTTCCAACTATCTTCTGAAACCAGTAAATGAAACGCAAATCGTCCATGTATTAAATAAAATAGAATATGAAATACAATTAGAACAAAATGCTATTATTGAAAAACAAAACATGATAGATCAATTAGAAAAGAAGGAAGCCTTTTATAATGAATTGCAAGTTTATAAATGGTTGAATAATCATTTGAAGCAAATGGAAATAAACGAATTAATTAAGAAGAATAAGATATGCTCAAATAAAGGAAAAGTGTTTTTATTTGAAATAGATACACCTTCAGAGAAGATGAGCAAAGATATTAATACAACTAGGGAGCATCTCCAAAAGTTAATAAATAAACCAGACTATAGAGATTTTGGTATAATTCCTATTATTCTTAATGAGGACAAACTTAGGATAATTGTTATTATGTATCTCCATGAAAATATAGCTATGAAAAATCATGATTTTTACTATATAATTATTGAAATAAAACAGACTATTGAAAAAATATATAATGAAAAAGTTGTAGTTGCAATCAGTACTCTTGTTGATGATATTTCTACAGAGGCATCAAAGGCATATGAGATGGCTAAAAAAGCTCTAACCTATAGCTTTTATGATTTGCCTAATAAGAGCATTGATTATGATACAATCTTTAAATATAATCAAGGAAAAATATACTTAAATAAAAAATACAATGAAGAATTCCTAAAGGTCTTAACCCAACTAGATTGTAAAAAGAGTATGGAATATATAGATAAGTTTTTAAAAACCTTGTTAGGGGAGAGACTTATTATGCCACAGAAACTAAAAGATATAATGATTAATCTTTTAATGGAGCAGATTAGAAAGCTAAGGAATAATATCAATGAAAAAGCTTTTGATGAAGTCCAGTCTGAAATAGCTGTGTTAATTAATCAATGTGCAAGTTTAAAAATGATGAAGGTACAGATAAATGATATTATTGAAAGAATCATTAATATTATGATGAATCAGAAGGAAAAAATTCAAAATAGTCTTTTTCATAAATGTATAGATTATATAATGACCCATTATAATGAACCCCTATCATTAGAAAGTATAGCAGAAAAATTTTATTACAATCCAAGTTATTTTAGTAGTCAGTTTAAAAATTTTTCAGGAACGACATTTTCCAAATTTTTAATAGGTTTAAGAATAGAAAAGAGCAAAGAACTTTTGAAAAATACAGATCATAGGATATATGAAATTGCTGAAATGATAGGGTATAAAGATGCTAAATATTTCAATAGAATCTTTAAGAAGAAAATGAATATGACCCCTGATGAATATAGAAGGCAATGCGAAATCGGCAAATAGAGGTGAAAATCATATGTTTAGAAAATTGTTTAACTATTTGGCAAATCTGAAATTCAGAGAAAAGCTAATACTATCCTATGCATTATTAATATTAGTGCCACTTCTAGTTATTGGGATGGTTTATTATAATACTAGTTCTAAAATTATTCAAGAAGGTGCTAAAGAGAATATCTTTCAGATTCTAAAAAAAAACAATGAAATTATCGATATTAAATTTAACCATATTCAAGACAGCATAATGAGTTTAATCTTAGATGAAGAGCTATTTGATATTTTTGCAAAACCCCTTCCAGAGGAAAAACTAAAGCTTTTAAAGGTGGATAGAGAAATTAATAGGATATTGAATAAATACTTAGCACAGTATGAAAGTATTTATTCAATATTTTTAGTAACAGATAGGTTTCAGTTTGGGACCTATGATATAACAGTAGCAAAAAAGGATGCCTTTAAAGATACTGTACTATATAAGCGTGCCATTGAAGCTCATGGGAGAACAAATTGGGTACCTAGTTACCATGTGAGTGATGAGTATGAATTAAATGAATTAAGTTCATTAGGGTTATATTATCCTAATCTATTTGCGGCAGTTAAGAAGCTGAACTTGACAAAAATCACAAGGGATAATTTTTATAATCAAGGTTCCATGGTGATGACATCCTTAGACCCATCAATTGAGAGACCTGTATTAGTTGTAAATATGAAGGTAGACCTTATAGATGAAAAGTTTAATGGGCTAATAAAAACACCAGGCTATGAATATTATGTCATGGATGAAAATGGTCATATTATTAGTCAGACAGATTCACAATTGGTTGGAAAAGTAATAAACCCTAGTTGGTTTAAGGATGTTAAAAGGGATAAAAGCGGAGTGAAATTTATTTATATAGATAATGAAAGATATCTCATATGTTATGATATGATCCATGCTAGTGGTTGGTATTCTATTATATTAGTTCCAGCTAATGAAATACTAATGGAACTGCCAAATGTGAGCCGTTATATGATAGTACTTGAAGCTATTGTTATGGCTATCTTGTCCATCATTATTGCGTTTTTTATATCAAAAATCATTGTAAAGCCAGTAAAAACATTATTGGACGGTATTAGAAGGATGGGGAGGGGAGAGCTTAATGTTAAGCTTCATGTAGAAAGGGAGGATGAATTTGGGGAGCTAATTCATAACTTTAATGATATGAATGCAAAAATCCATACACTTATAGAAGAAAATTATGCTTCGAGACTTCGAGAAAAGGAAGCCCAGATTATTTCTTTGAAACATCAGCTGAATCCACATTTTTTATCTAACACCTTAAATGTCATTAATTGGATGGCTATTGAACATAATGAAAGTGAGATTAGCAAGATGATTGTGAATTTATCCAATATGTTCCAGTATGCCATTAAAACTAAAGGAGAATTGATTGATTTTGAATCGGATTTAGAGTGGCTTAAAAGCTACATATATATAATGAAAGTTAGGTATGAAGACAAATTTGATGTAGTTTATAAATTTTCCAATGAAATTTTAAACTGCAGGGTACCACAGATGTTTTTGCAGCCCTTTGTAGAGAATGCAATAATACATGGATTTAATAAAATGATTGATGGTGGTATGATCAAGATCTATGGAATTACAGATGAAGGCAACATCTTCTTTTTTGTTGAAGACAATGGGTGTGGCTTCAATGATGATAAAAGAAGTATTATGCTAGATGACTCAAAAGATCATATTGGTATTAATAATATTCAAAAAAGAATAAATTTGATATTTGGAGCCGATTCAAGTGTTACTGTCCACAATTTACAACCAAAGGGTACCCGCATAGAAATAAAAATTCCTAATATACAAAAATAATCCACTAATCTAAAAAGAATGGAATTTTAAAATGATTCACTAAATTATAAAATTAAAGTGTAAGTAAGAAATAAAATAAATAGATAATGGTGAGGAGGAATTTCAATGAAAAGGTTTTCAAAATCAATGGTATTTGTAATTATACTCATATTAGTGGGAACAATGTTTATGAGTGGATGTGAAAAGGAGAATGCTACATCCCAAAAAACTGAAGAACCTACTGTAAGTGAGAAAGAACCAGTTACCTTGACTATGACTTTCTGGGGAAGTCCCCAGGAAAAGAAAGCAGTAGAAGAAGCTGCTAAGAAATTTTCCGATAAATTTCCAAATGTAACCGTTAAAGCAATCCATATACCAGAGTCAGATTATGATGCAAAAATAGCGGCTATGGTGGCAAGTGGTCAAGCACCAGACTATGCATACATACATGGTCAGCAAGGAGAGCAATTTGCTAAAGAAGGTAAGTTTTATAACTGGTTTGAGCTTATGGAAAAAGATCCTGAAATAAGTAAAGAAGATTTTGTAGATGATAT
This sequence comes from Anaeromicrobium sp., assembly GCF_025210435.1. GTDB lineage: Bacteria > Bacillota > Clostridia > Peptostreptococcales > Thermotaleaceae > Anaeromicrobium. The sequence continues at coordinate 48,041 of NZ_JAOART010000045.1, read as the reverse complement.
ATGGTTTAGACTGAATCGGGATAATGCTTGGGCAATTAGTGGAGCAGTAGAATGCTTTGGATTGTTCTATAATAAGGACGCCTTTAATGAAGCGGGTCTTGATTATCCTCCAAGTAAGTTTGAAAATTCATGGACTTGGGATGAGTTTGTAAACGTTGCTAAAAACCTTACAATTGATACAAATGGCAATAATGCAAATAGTCCAAAATTTGATCCAAATAATATTAAACAATATGGTATTTCCTTTGAAAATTGGTTTGGGCCAGTGTCTGTTCATGTTATAAACAACGGTGGAGATTTTGTTTTAGAAGATGGGAAAACCTTTGGATATTCAAAGCCAGAAGCATATGAAGCAATACAAAGATTATCAGATTTAATAAATGTACACCATGTTGCTCCATCTCCAATTCAAGCAAGGGCTATACCAGGTCAAGCTGCAGCTATAGAATCTAAGCTTGCTGCCATGTCAATGCACGGACAATGGATTAACCTTGACTTAGGAGCAAATAATGTTAACTATGGAATCGGAGTACTTCCTAAAATGGATAAGGAATCAGGTACTTTGAAAATCAGTGGAGCTATCTCCATTTTTAAAGATACAAAACACTTTGAAGAAACTTGGGAATTGGCTAAATTTATGTGCGGTGAAGGTGTAGAAAGTTTATATGAAAATGGTTTATGGATGCCAACTATGAAAAAGTATTATACAGATCAAGAATTATTAAAGAAATGGGTTGGACCTAACCCTGCACATCCAGAAGGATTTAAAGATGCCATGCTTGACATGGTAATGAACCATAGTAAACCAGCAATGGTATATACGATTAAAAATCAATCTAAAATTGATGCTATGATTAGTGCAGCCTTAGATCCTGTATGGATGGGAGAAAAAACTGCTAAGGAAGCAATGGAAGAATTAGAGACTAAGATACAGCCTGAAATCAAAGGAAGATATGATAAGTAAAAGTTAATATAATCAATAAGAAATAACCATGATATTTAAGTTAAATCATGGTTATTTCTTAAAAAAATAGATTGGGGCTAATAAGTATGAATAGAATATTTGATAATATAAAAAAAATCAGGAAAAGATTAAGTGAAATATCGTCAAATCAAGAATTTGCAGGGTGGTTTTTTGCTATGCCAGTAATATTAGGGTTTTTAGTCTTTGTTTTAGGGCCAATTCTAGTTACAGTCCTATTGAGTATGAGTAAATATGTTATTGGAAGCAAACCAGAATTTATTGGATTTAAGAACTATGAATATTTGTTATCTGGGAAAGATCCATTTTTTTATCCATCAATAAAAGCGACCTTTTATTATGTATTTTTAAGTGTCCCACTGGGAATTATATTTTCTTATGCTGTAGCATTATTACTAAATCAAAAGATAAAGGGAAGAAGCTTTTTTAGAGGGGTTTTCTATTTGCCCGTAGTTATTCCACTGGCGGCTTCATCAATGGTTTGGTTATGGATATTGCAGCCAGATTTTGGGATAGTTAATTATTTCTTAAAGACTCTACATTTACCACCTTCACCCTGGCTAGCATCTGAACAGACTGTAATTCCAACTCTTGTTTTATTTAGTTTGTGGCTATCAGGAAATACAATTGTTATTTTCCTTGCAGGACTTCAAGAGGTACCAACTCAGCTATATGAGGCAGTTGAAGTAGATGGAGGAAATGCTTGGCATAAGCTGATTCATATAACGATTCCAATGACCTCTCCCATTATTTTTTTTAATACAGTAATGGCATTTATTAATGCATTTCAGACCTTTGTACAGCCATATATAATGACTAGTGGGGGGCAAAGCATCAATATGGGAGCCCCCAACAATGCCAGTTTATTATACGTTTTAAATCTTTATAGAGAAGCTTTTAGGTTTTCTAATTTTGGTAATGCTAGTGCTCAAGCTGTACTTCTATTTATTGTAATTTTAGGAATAACATTCATATTATTTAAAATTTCTAGAAGATATGTTTATTATGAGGGGGAGACAAGTAAATGATAAAAAGTAGATTCAGTATAAAAAAAGTATTTGTGTATATTTTATTGATATTTGGCACATTTTGCAGTTTATTTCCCTTTTATTGGATGATTAAGTCATCATTAATTGGACTTGCAGATATTTTTCAAATGCCGCCTAAAATATTACCTACAAAGGTTCATTTGAGTAATTATGTTACGGCCTTAAGTCAATACCCTTTTCACAAGTTCTTTTGGAATAGCTGCATCATAACAGGATTAACAGTTTTAGGAGCAGTTATTACAAGTTCAATGTGTGCCTTTGCTTTTTCCCGATTAGAATGGAAATGGAGAGATCAAATTTTTTATTTGATCTTATCAGGATTAATGCTACCATTCTTTGTTGTCATGATTCCTCAATTTATGGGTTGGAATGCTTTGGGGCAGATAGATAGCTTTATACCTCTTATTGCTCCAGCATGGTTTGGAGGGGGAGTTTTTAATATCTTCCTATTAAGACAATTTTTCTTAGGGGTTCCCAAGGAGTTAGATGAAGCTGCAAGAGTAGACGGTGCAAGTTATTTTAGAATTTACTGGCAAATCATTATGCCCTTAAGTAAGCAAGCCTTGATTGTAGTAGGATTGTTAACCTATCTAGTGAGCTGGAACGATTATTTAGCACCTATGATTTATTTGTCTTCACAGGAAAATTACACCCTAATGTTAGGACTAAACCTATTCCTTGGTTCTTATTCAGCCCAATGGAATTATATGATGGCAGCCACAAGTATAATAGTAATACCTTCATTAATTATTTTCCTCTTTGCCCAGAAACATTTTATAGAGGGAATATCAATGAGCGGATTAAAAGGATAATGAGGTGAAATAGATATGGATAATAAAGGAGATAAATACTTAAAAGCTATTGATTTTAATTGTACTAAGATAAATGATAAATTGTGGAAAAAGAGAATAGAGACTATAAGAGATGTAACAATACCAGGATGCTTTAAGAGATGTGAAGAGACTGGCAGAATTAGTAATTTTCACAAGGCAGCGAAAAAGATAGAGGGTGGATTTGAAGGGGTATATTTTAATGATTCAGATGTCTATAAGATTATTGAAGGGGTAGGTTATGTACTTTCTCAGGTAGAAGATAGAGAGTTAGAGGAGTATACTGATGATCTAATTCATACAATTGTAGATGCCCAGCAGAAGGATGGGTATCTAAATACCTACTTTACCCTAGTAAAAAACGAGGAAAAATGGACAGATATGGAGCGTCATGAGGACTATTGTATAGGACACTTAATTGAAGCTGCTATTTCATACTATAAGGCTACTGGTAAGGATAGATTACTTAAGGCTGTTATAAGGGCAGTGGATGAATTTTACACAGAGATGATAACAGGTGGTAGAAACTGGGTTCCAGGACACCAAGAAATTGAACTGGCATTAATTAAGCTTTATGATGAAACTAAAGACAGAAAGTACTTAGAATTTTCAAAATGGCTACTAGAACAAAGAGGCCACGGCCATGGAGTTGGAGAAAATCTTTGGGGTGTAGAAAAATGGGGAGCTGTATATGCACAGGATGAAAAACCTATTAAAGAAATGACAGATATATCTGGTCATGCTGTTAGAGCCATGTATATGTATTGTGCAATGGCGGATCTTTTAATTACTGATGGAAATTATGATTATCTTCATGCACTTGTAAAACTATGGGATAGCACTGTACTTAGAAATATGTATTTAACTGGTGGAATAGGATCATCAAAGGAGAATGAAGGCTTCACTAGAGATTATGATCTTCCTAATGATACAGCCTATTGTGAAACTTGTGCATCCGTTGGCATGGTCATGTGGAATCATAGAATGAATCTTATTTTTGGTGAGAGTAAATATGCTGATATAATGGAGAGAAGCATATATAATGGAGCCTTATCTGGAATGGGAGAACAGGGAGATGTGTATTTTTACGTAAATCCATTAGAATCGGATGGAACCCATCATAGAGAGCCTTGGTTTGATGTATCCTGTTGTCCTACTCAGATTACAAGATTTGTACCTTCTATTGGTCAGTATATGTATGCGGTAGATGAAGACAATATATATGTAAATCTATTTATAAAAAGTGATAGTAGATTTAACTTTGCTTCTGACAATATAAGAATAACTCAAAGTACAGACTATCCTTGGGATGGCAGGGTTCTTATTAATATTGAACAAAGTATAGAAGAGGAATTTAATATTAATTTACGATGTCCTAGTTGGTGTAAGGATTTTCAACTCATGATAAATGGTAGGCCCTTTAAAGATTATTATGTTGAAAAAGGATATATTAAAATTTATAGGATTTGGGAAAAGTCCACACAGATAATTCTTAACATGGATATGGAAACTGAAATAGTGAAACCACATCCTAGGGTTTTAAACAATAAAGGCAAAGTAGCTTTAATGAGGGGACCCTTAGTTTATTGTTTTGAATCAGTAGATCAGATAGATTATGATAAGCTAACTATCAGTGGTAGTGAAGAATTTAAATTGGAATTTGATGAAGAGCTAGTTGGAGGCATTGTAAAGATTTCTCTTTATGAGAAGGATGAATTTAAGGCCATGGCAGTTCCATATTATGCTTGGGATAACCGAAAGGCTGGCAAGATGAAGGTTTGGGTAGATGAAGCTAAGTAAAGAGGTGGTATGATGATTGACATATATAAGCAAAATGGATTCTTAGGAAAAATTTCGAAAAAGATTGTAGATATGTTTGTAATCAACCTGATTTGGCTTATATTGAGCCTACCAATTATTACAATAGGTTCAGCTAGTGTTGCAGTTTATACGGTTTTAAAAAGAATAGACCATGAAGAAAGCCATGAGTATATAAAAATCTTTATAAAGACATTTAAAGAAAGTCTAAAACAAAGTATAGTTATTGAAGCCTTCTTAATATTTGGATTAATATTATCAGCTATCTGGATGAATACAAATCTAATCTTTTTAGAAATAGAAATTAACAAGATCATTTCTCTTGCTATTTATCTTCAGGTGTTATGGATTTCATTATATATATTTATTTTAATGACCAGATTTGAGATGGATATCTTGAGGTATTTTAAAACAGCTTATTTTTTATCCATAAGACACTTTCCTACAACCATATTATGTACAATTACTTTTTTAGGAATCATTTATATGGTGGTTCTTTTTCCACCCTGTGGTTTATTCATGATGGGAATTTATGGTACCGTTAGTTTGAAACTTGTAAATAGAATTTTAGATAAATATGTATAAGGCAATTGTACACATCATACATGAGATATATAGATTTCTGGTGTATAAACTTGCTTTATGTGGGCCTATTTCAGGAAAATATATTGAAAATCTTTTCTACCCAAGTCCTTGTCACAAGCGAAAGTGAGAATCTTCGTAGATAGGTTCATGTGTCATGTTCAAGGAGCATAGGATGTTGTGACGTTTCAGGGTTCCAAAGATTTTCAATATATTTTTCCTTATAGGCAAGTTACTGTATAGAGAAAGCTTAGTGTTACGAAATCTATAGATTTCCCATTCATAAACCAGCTTTATATGAGCCTATTTCAGGAAAGTTACAGCATAAATAAAGATTTAGGTTCATAAATCTATATTGGCAAATCAGCACTTTGAAAACTTAGGACTCATTCATATGCCTCATAACAAGTATAAATAAATCCTTAGAATATAGGATGTTTTTCAAAAAAAATAATCCATATATACTAAAATTTTCACTAAATAGAGGAGTTTAATCTGTTTTGAAGAATAGTTAATACTATGATTAGACAAATTATTAGTTGATGCGCAGCGAGGGAAAGACTTTTGTTTTGGAGGTATACATGATAAAGCTAAAGACCAGGTTTTTAAAAGAAGATATGATTTTAGCCAATAATATATATACTGAAAATGATGAAATACTCCTAGGTGAAGGTATACACCTAAATCAAGTTTATATAGATAAACTTTTGGAGTTAGGTATAAGTGAAGTATATGTAAACATTCCTAGTACGGAAGATATAATAGTACCAGATGTCATTAAGGAAGAAAATAGAAAAGAAGCTCACAATATAATAAGAGATACTATGAAAAGAATTTCTTATAATGAAGATATTAGAATGAAGAAGATATGGAAAATTGTGGATAAGATTATTGAAAATCTTTTAAGTAGTGATAGTATAATAGTGAATTTATCCCTAGTAAGGTCCATAGATGATTATACCTTTACCCATTCGGTAAATGTATGTATATATGCTTTGATAATTGGTATAGGTATAGGATATAAAAAAGAGAAGTTGATGGACTTAGGAGTGGGGGCAATCTTACATGATATAGGAAAAATGCTCATAGACCCTAAGGTACTGAATAAACCAGGTAAATTAACTAAAGATGAGTATGAGTACATAAAAAGTCACAGTAAACTTGGTTATGAAATAGTTAAGAATAATAAGAATATAAGTGAAGCAAGCGCCAAAATAATATTAACCCATCATGAGAGATTTGACGGAGAAGGTTATCCCTTTAAACTAAAGGGAGATGAAATAAGGGAATATGCTAGGATAGTGGCCATATGTGATGTTTATGATGCCTTAACTTCCGATAGGGCCTATAAGAGTAAGGAATTTCCCCATGTGGTAGTAGAGTATTTAATATCCATGGGATATCATCAATTTGATTATGAGTTAGTAAAAGAGTTTATTACCCATATACCTTGTTATCCTATAGGAACTCTGTTAAAGCTAAGTACCAATGAGATGGGTGTAGTTTATGAAATTGATAAGGAATACCCAAATAGACCTATTGTAAAGTATATTTCAAATGGGGACAAAATTAACCTAATTTATAATCCTTCAATACAAATAGTTGGTGTATTAGAAAAAATGTAATATCTTTTGGTATAATAATAGATATGAATTATTCATATCTATTTTTGGTTTTACAAGCTCACAAAAGTAAAGGGGGGATTTTGTGTCAAATTTTGTTCATTTGCACTTGCATACAGAGTACAGTTTACTTGATGGAGCAACTAGAATAAAAGACCTTATAAAAGAAGCCAAGGAAATGGGAATGAAGGCTGTGGCCATTACAGACCATGGAAGTATGTTTGGTGTAATTGATTTTTATAAGGAGGCAAAAAAACATGGAATTAATCCTGTAATAGGATGTGAAGTATATACGGCAAAGAGAACCATGTATGACAAGGACCCGGTTAAGGATAAAAAAATGGGTCATCTAGTTTTACTGGCTAAAAATAATGAGGGATATAAAAATTTAATTAAATTAGTATCAAGGGGATATACTAAAGGATTTTATTATAAACCTAGAATTGATATAGATATATTAAGAAAACATAGTGAAGGTCTTGTGTGTTTAAGTGCATGCATTGCAGGAAGTGTACAGACAAAATTATTAAATGATGATTATGAAGGTGCAAAGAAAGAAGCACTAGAATTAGAAAATATATTTGGAAAGGGAAATTTCTATTTAGAAATTCAAGATCATGGTATTGAGGAACAAAAAAAGATTAATGAGTTTTTATTTAAATTAAGTGGCGAAACTAATATTCCATTAGTAGCAACTAATGATGTGCACTATTTAAAAAAGAGCGATGCAGATGTTCATGATGTGCTTATATGTATCCAAACGGGAAAAACTGTAGATGAAGAGGAAAGAATGAAGTTTCCTAGTGATGAATTTTATTTTAAATCGGAAGAAGAAATGAGAAGGTTGTTTCCAAATCATCCTGAGGCCATTGAAAATACATTGAAAATTGCTAATATGTGTAATGTGGAATTCGATTTTAATACTATTCATTTACCTAATTATGAAGTACCAGAGGAGTATTCTAAAAAGGAATACCTAAGAAAACTTTGTGAAGATGGATTAAGACAAAAGTATAAACATATTAATGACCAGTTAAAGGATAGATTAGAGTATGAAGTAAGTACAATAGAAAATATGGGATATGTGGAATATTTCCTCATTGTGTGGGACTTTATAAGATATGCTAAGGATAATAATATAATGGTAGGACCAGGACGTGGTTCAGCAGCTGGAAGTATTGTGGCATATACTTTAGGAATTACAGATATTGACCCTATAAAATATGGACTCATATTTGAACGTTTTCTAAATCCAGAGAGGGTAACCATGCCCGATATAGATATTGACTTTTGCTATGAGAGAAGGCAAGAAGTTATAGATTATGTTATAAGAAAATATGGAAAAGAAAAGGTTGCTCAAATCATAACCTTTGGAACAATGGCAGCAAGGGCTGCCCTTCGTGATGTGGGACGAGCAATTAACGTGCCCTATGCTAAGGTGGACTCCATAGCAAAGGAAATTCCTATGCAACTGGGAATTACTATACAAAAGGCCATAAAAATAAATCCTAAATTTAAAGAAATATATGATTCTGATTCGGAAGCAAAATATTTAATAGATGTGGCCTTGGCTTTAGAAGGAATGCCTCGTCATGCATCAACCCATGCAGCGGGTGTGGTTATATCCAAAGAGGCCATAGATGAATATGTGCCCCTTTATATGCATAATGATGCCATGTCAACTCAGTTTACAATGACTACCCTAGAAGAATTAGGTCTACTTAAAATGGATTTTTTAGGACTTAGGAATCTAACGGTAATTAGGGATGCAAAAACTTTAATAGAAGAAAAATATAATGTTAAAATCGATTTTTCTAGTATGGAATATGATGACTCTAAAGTATATGAATTAATTAGTAAGGGAGATACTTTAGGCGTATTTCAGCTAGAAAGTTCTGGTATGAGACAATTTATGAAGGATTTAAAACCCGATTGCTTTGAAGATATTATAGCGGGAATATCCCTTTATAGACCTGGGCCCATGGATTCTATTCCAAAGTATATAGAATATAAAAAAAATCCTAGTAAAATAGAATATGTCCATGAAAAACTAGAACCCATATTAGATGTGACCTATGGATGTTTGGTTTATCAAGAACAGGTTATGCAAGTAGTAAGGGATTTAGCTGGTTTTTCCTATGGTCGAAGTGATTTAGTACGTCGTGCCATGGGTAAAAAGAAAATGGATGTAATGGAACAGGAAAGAAAGCACTTTATCCATGGGAAATTAGATGAAGATGGAAACGTGGAAATAGCAGGTTGTGTAGCTAATGGAGTAGGAGAAGTGGCTGCAAACAAAATATTTGATGATATGGTTGAATTTGCCAAGTATGCCTTTAATAAATCCCATGCAGCAGCCTATGCAGTACTAGGTTATGAGACTGCGTATTTAAAGACCTATTATCCAGTAGAATTTATGGCTGCCCTAATAACTAGTGTAATGGGTAACTCAGACAAGGTAGGCGAATATATACAAGATTGTAGAAAGAAAAATATAAAAATATTACCACCTCACATAAATGAAAGTTATGAAAAGTTTACTGTGGAAGATGGTAAGATAAGATTTGGATTACTAGCAGTGAAAAATGTGGGATCAAATGTAATAGAGGCAATAGTAAATGCAAGAAAAGAAAAAGGAAAATTTATTAGCTTTAATGATTTTTGTGATAAAATAGACATAACCCAAATTAATAAAAGGGCAATTGAGAGTTTAATAAGGGCTGGTGCCTTTGATAATTTAGATGCTAATAGGGCCCAACTCCTTGCTGTTTACGAAAAGGCTATAGAATCTGCCCAACAGGATAGAAAGAGAAATATACAAGGGCAGTTTTCCATGTTTCAAAGTTTTGATGATGTTATGAAAGAAAGTATAAACTTTAGTTATCCTAACTTGGCTGAATTTCCACAAAAGGTATTGTTGTCTATGGAAAAGGAAATGGTGGGCCTTTATGTGAGTGGACATCCCTTGTCTACCTATGAAGAAAAAATAAAGGAAGTTACCTCTTCTAACATATTAAATCTAAATAATTCTATAGAATATGGAAAATTAGATGGGAAAAAAGTCCGATTAGCTGGTATAATACAAGGAAGACAAAATAAGATAACAAGAAATAATCAAATAATGTCATTTTTAACATTAGAAGATTTAACTGCTAGTATGGAAGTATTAGTTTTTCCAAAGGTTTATTCCAAGTACGAAGAACTTATATATGAAGATAATATAGTCATAATAGATGGACGACTAAATTATAAGGAAGATGAAGAACCTAAACTTATAGCAGATAAAATAAGAGTTCTTACTAATGAAACTATAGGTTCAAAGAAACTATATCTAAAAGTATCAGATAAAGATGATCCTAAAATAGAGGAATTAAAGGATGTTCTTAGAAAATATAAGGGAGAGGACCCTGTAATTATATATATGGAAAAGGAAAAGAAGAGCCTTCGTGCAAATAAAAATCTATGGATAAGTATGAAAGAGGAACTTTTAATAGAACTAAGGAAATTATTAGGAGAAGAATCTGTTAAAATAAGATAGACAAAGGTCCACATTGTTTTTTAAAAACAAAAAGGTTGTGGTATAATATAAACTCGCAAATGAAATATGAAATAAAAAATAATCAGAGAAAATACTATAATAGGGTTTGTAGATTAATTTAAATAGTAGAAATTGCATAATTGGAAAAAGGGGGATATACCAGTGTGGATGACAGTATACATGGCACATAACAAGGGGGATTCTGATAGGATTTCTCAACTCTTAAAGGATGAAGGTTTTTTAGTAAAAGTCAGGTCAATCGGAAAAGATAATAAGGTATATGAACTTATGGTTCCCAAGACTGAGGTGGAAGAAGCCCATCAGGTTATAGTGGGTTTGTGTTAAATAAATAACATTAAAGGGAAGCCTAAATGGAGCTTCCCTTTATTTTTTTATCATATATGAAAGTGTACGATTATAAAATTGCAAAAAACATATGAAGTGAACTTTATATTAATTAAAAGTTGACTTGTAGATAAATGAAAGATCTTTATGTAAGGAGTGAGGATTGAACATGAAAAAAATAGGAGTTTTGACAAGTGGTGGCGACTCTCCAGGTATGAATGCGGCTGTGAGGGCTGTAGTTCGTGCTGGAATATATAATGGGTTAGAAGTCGTTGGGATCAAAAGGGGATACGCAGGTCTAATAAATGGGGAAATACAGAATATGGACTTATCTTCTGTGGCTGATATTATCCATAGGGGAGGAACTATCCTAAGAAGTGCAAGATGCTTAGAAATGAAAGAAGAAGAAGGATTTAAAAAAGCCCTTAATGTAATAGGTATATTTGGGATTGAGGGTATTGTTGTTATTGGTGGAGATGGTTCTATGCGTGGGGCAGAAAAATTAAGCAAGGCCGGAATAGCAACTATGGGATTACCAGGAACTATTGATAATGATTTAGCTTATACAGATTATACTATTGGATTTAAAACAGCTGTAAATACAGTACTTGGAGCCATTAGTAATATAAGAGATACGTCTGCTTCCCATGATAGAGTAAGTATTATTGAAGTTATGGGAAGACATTGTGGTGATATAGCACTATATTCTGGTATTGCTGGTGGGGCAGAAAGTATCATAGTACCAGAGGTGAAATTTTCAATAGAAGAAATTTGCAAAAGATTAATTCAAAGTAAAAATAGAGGTAAGCGTCATAGCATTATTATGCTGGCAGAAGGTATTGGAAATGCTTATGAAATTACAAAGGACATCCAAGAAAAATCAGGTCTTGAAGCAAGACTTACTACCCTTGGACATCTTCAAAGGGGAGGAAGTCCAGTGGCTTATGACAGAATATTAGCAAGTCGTATGGGGGAAAGGGCTGTTAAGCTTCTTATGGAAGGTAAAAAGAGTAGAGCAATAGGAATCACAGGAACTGAAATTTGTGACCAGGATATTTCAGAAGCTTTAAGCATGAAAAAAGAAATGAACATGGAACTATATGAACTTGCAAAGGTATTATCAATCTAGTTTATAATCAAATACAAATATAATGGAGGAAGTATTTATGAGAAAAACTAAAATTATCTGTACAATTGGACCAGCTAGTGAAAAGAAAGAAGTATTAAGGGAGTTAATTGACTGCGGATTAAACGTGGCTAGGTTAAACTTCTCCCATGGAAATCATGAAGAGCATAAAGCACGTATGGATATGATAAAGGAATTAAGAGAAGAAACTGGTAAGCATGTGGCCATATTATTAGATACTAAGGGACCAGAAATACGTACAAGAAAGTTTGATAAGCCAGAAGTATTATTAGAAGAGGGAAAAGAGTTTACAATAACTACTAGGGATTTAGTAGGAAATGAAACTATTGGTAGTGTTACATATGAAGGAATTGCCAATGATGTGGTTCCTGGAGATACTATATTAATAGATGATGGATTAATTGGACTAGAAGTATTAAGTATAGAAGATACTGAAGTTAGATGTTTAATTAAAAACACTGGAGTTGTGAAGAACAATAAGGGGGTAAATGTACCAGGAGTTAAGATTAATTTACCTGCTATCACTGAAAAGGATAGAAAGGATATTATCTTTGGTATAGAACAAGGAATAGACTTTATTGCCGCATCATTCGTGAGAAAGGCAGAAGATGTTTTAGCCATTAGAGAAATCCTAGAAGCCCATGGTGGAGAAGATATTCACATCATATCTAAGATTGAAAATCAAGAAGGTGTGGATAATATTAATAAGATAATTGAAGTATCTGATGGAATAATGGTAGCTAGAGGAGATTTAGGAGTTGAAATTCCAACGGAGGAAATTCCACTAGAGCAAAAGAGAATAATTAAAGCTTGCAATGTAGTAGGTAAACCAGTTGTAACTGCAACACAAATGCTTGATTCCATGATGAGAAACCCAAGACCAACAAGAGCGGAGGTTACAGATGTTGCTAATGCTATCTTTGATGGTACTGATGCAATAATGTTATCTGGAGAAACTGCTGCAGGTAAATATCCAGCTGTTGCGGTACAAACTATGGCAAGAATTGCTGAAAGTGCAGAAAATTCATTAGATTATGAAGCAATTTTAAGAGAAAAGACTGTAGGAAAAGAAAAGAGTACTACAGATGCGGTGAGTCATGCATCTTGTAATACGGCTCAAGACTTAGGAGCTAAGGCTATTATTACTGCAACTTCTTCAGGATATACGGCAAGAATGGTAGCTAAATTTAGACCAGAGGCACCTATTGTAGTTACAACTACTTCTGATAGGGTAGCTAGAAAAATGGCCGTTACAAGAGGGGCATATGCAGTCATAGCAAGCCACGGAAATTCTACTGATGAAGTATTTGATTTATCAGTGAAGAAGGCTGTAGAAACGGGTTTTGTAAATAGTGGAGATTTAGTGGTAATCACTGCAGGAGTTCCAGTTGGAGTTGCAGGAAGTACTAACACCATAAAGGTACACGTTGTAGGAGATGTGGTAGTTAAAGGAACTGGACTTGGGCAAAAGTCTGCAAAGGGAAAAGTTTGTATTGCGAATAACCTTAAAGAAGCAGAGGATAAATTCCAAGATGGAGATATTTTAGTGGCGGTTGCTACTGATAAGGATATGGTTGCATTTATGGAAAGATCTTCTGGAATTATTACAGAAGAAGGTGGATTAACTTCCCATGCAGCAGTTGTAGGATTAAGCATTAATAAACCAGTAATTGTTGGTGCAGCTAATGCTACTACAACTTTAAAGGATGGAGACATGATAAATGTAGATACGGCTACTGGAGCAGTTTACAGAACTAGTTCATTATAGACTGTATGAAATAATAATCAATCAGTTAAACTTAAAGTTTGGCTGATTGATTTTGTATTATTAGATTGTTTTTGTTACAATAAATTTAGTCCACGAGTCTATATATAATATATGGTAAAATTTAATGTAATAGTTGAAAGGGGACCTAAATATGTACAAAAGTGAGGCCTTCGTAAGAGTTAGATATGAAGAGACGGATCAAATGGGAGTAGGCTATAACGGAAATTATTTTACCTGGTTTGAGGTAGGTAGAAATGAATTTTTCAGATCATTAGGATATACTTATAAGGATTTAGAAATATCAGGAGTTATATTACCTGTAATAGAGGCTAATTGTAAATATATTCACGCAGCTAAATATGATGATGAACTTGGCATAGAAACTAGAATCACTATGCTAAAGGGTGTAAGACTTAAATTTGAATATAATGTAATTAGAAAAGCAGATAGGGTGATTTTAGCTAAAGGATTTACTATCCATGCCTTTGTAAGTAGGGATTTAAAACCACTTAATTTTAAGAAGGCAAATCCAGAAATTTGGAATTTATTAAATGATAAATTAGAAAAGGGAGAATAAATATGTTACTTAGGTTAATAATATTATTTACAACTATACCCCTATTAGAACTTACCCTGTTATTAAGGCTAAATACTAAGATAGGTTTTATTCCAACTATTAGTATAGTATTAATAACGGGAATAGTTGGGGCATATCTTGCTAAGTCTCAAGGAAGTCATATTATTATGAAAATTAGATTTGATATAAATGAAGGACGAATGCCTACTAATGAACTTATGGATGGCTTATGTGTGTTAGTGGGAGGGGCCATGCTTCTTACACCTGGTATAATTACTGATGGACTAGGTTTTATGTTAGTCATACCTATGACTAGGGAAATGATTAAAATTGCTTTAAAGAAGAAAATTGAAGATAAGATAGATGACAGAAGAATAAATTTTTATTAGTAATATGTACAAAAACAGTATAAAATTAAAAAAAAAGTATTATAATTGTAATAAGCTTTTGAAAAGTATGAGTAACTGATTCTACTCTCAACACAGAAAATAAGGACCCGCCGGGGGTTCTTATTTTTTTTGATAGAATAGGAATCAAAGTTTATGTGAGCCTACTTCAGGAAAGTTACTGTATAGGGAAAACTTCAGATTGATAAATCTATAATATTAAAACTATATTAAAAATCATGTAAATATTTAGTGAAAGTACAAGAATATGGTAAAATATTCAATGTGCAGTAGAATTAAAGGAAGGGGTTTTAGGATGTTTAGGAAGAAGAAGCTACTAACAATTGTAGTTATTGCAGTAGTAGTTGGTTTGGTGGGAATGGGAACTGTAGTAGCAACAAAGAAAAATAATGAGGGAAAGGGTATGGGAGTTTCAACAGTAGATATAAGAAAAGAAAATATTGAATCCAGGATACAGGCCACTGGAAAGATACAATCTATGGATAAGAGAGATATAGTATCTGATGTGGAAGAAAAAATGGAGAAAATGTATGTGAAAAAGGGCGACCTAGTAGAACAGGGTCAAGTACTTATGGAACTAGAAAAAACCCATATAAACTACAAATTAAAAGAAGCTAATATGAAACTAGATATAGCATATAGGAATTTAGAACAATTAAAATCAGATTTGAATGTGAGATTTAAAAATGCTGAGATAAAATATAATGATGCTCAAATCAATTATGAGAGAAATAAAAAATTATACGAAGCTAAAGGTCTTAGTAAATCAGAATATGATAAGGCTAAAAATGAACTAGATACGGCTCAGAATGACTATGTATCGGTAAAAGAAAAATATGGAAATGGAGAAAATGGAAGGGATATATTAAAAGAAAAGAAAGAAATAGAATTACTACAAGTACAAATTGAAAAATTAGAGGATGATTATAAAAAGCATACTATAAAAAGCCCTATTAGGGGAACTATAGTAGATACTAAAATTTCAGAAAGTGGAATAGTAGAGTCCCATATACCTCTAATGTTTATTCAAGATGTGGATAACCTAGAAATTGTTACAGATATTAATGAATATGATGCAGGAAAGATAGATGTAGGGTATGAGGTTAAAATTGAAGGGGATGCCTTTGAAGATAAATCCTATGATGGAGTCATAAAATATGTGGGACCCTTTGCAAAAGAAGTTCAAACAGGACAGGGAAAAGAAAATGTAGTTGAAATTAAAGTAGATATTAAAAATATAGATAAATACTTAAAACCTGGATTTTCTGCTAAATTAGACATACTGACTAAGAAAAAGGAAAATGCCCTAGTGGTTCCCTATGAAACCATATTTACAAGGAAAGATGGTAGTGAAGTGGTATATACTGTAGTGGATGGAAAGGTTCAAGAAAATATTATAAAAACAGGAATTGAAAGTGACCTGGAAGTGGAAATCATAGGAGATACCATAAAAGAAGGAGATAAGGTAATTATGAATCCTACTGAAGATATTAAAGTAGGTGAAGAAGTTAATATGGGTGGAGAGATGTAGTATGATTAAGATTAAAAATTTAAAAAAAATCTACAATACGGGAAGCATTTCTGTGGAAGCATTAAAATGTGTAGATATAGATGTGAAGCCTGAAGAATTTGTATCAATAATGGGCCCTTCAGGCTCTGGAAAATCTACTTTAATGAATATATTAGGATGTTTAGATAAACCTAGTGACGGAAAATATATATTAGATGGACATGAAATAGATGCTTTAAATGAGGGGGATTTGGCTACCATAAGGAATAAAAAAATTGGATTTGTATTTCAATCCTTTAATTTGTTACCACGTATATCAGCCCTAAAGAATGTGGAATTACCCATGATGTATGCAGGAATTCCTCCAAAGGAAAGGAAAGAAAGGGCCATAAAAGCCCTAGAGAGGGTTGGTCTTGGAGATAGGGTCCATCATAAATCTAATGAACTATCTGGAGGTCAAAGGCAACGTGTAGCCATAGCTAGATCTTTAGTCAATGACCCTGCCATAATACTAGCTGATGAACCTACGGGAAATTTAGATACTAAATCGGGGGATGAAGTAATGGGAATATTTCAGCAATTGAACGAGGAAGGAGTAACCATTGTTATGGTAACCCATGAACCAGAAATTGCTGAACATACAAAAAGGGTTATAACTTTTAGAGATGGAGAGCTTATAGAAGATAAACAGGTAGAAGATAGAAGGATAATATCTTTAGAATCTTCAAAGGAATAGGGGTGTTTAAATGAACTTTTTAGAGAGTATAAAAGTGGCCATAGGAGCCATTTGGGTAAATAAATTGCGTTCATTACTTACTATGCTTGGTATTATTATAGGAATATCTTCTGTAATTACAGTAGTAACCTTAGGAGAAGGTAGTCAAAGTGCCATAGATCAAGAATTTGAAAAGTTTGGAGCAGGTAGGGCATATATTGGAACTAATTGGAGAGAAAATCCTACGAGAAAGGATAGACTTACCAAAAGTGATGTGGAGGCACTAAATAGAGCCTTTCATGATGAACTATCGGCCATAATACCTAGTTTGAGTGAAGATGGCAAGGTGAAATCTAAAAGTGATTTAGTAAGTGTAAGGTTAGTAGGAGCCCACGAAGATTATGACAAGATAGAAAAAAATGAACTAGTAAAGGGAAGATACATAACCAAAAGTGATGTTAAATCTAAAAGATCAATTGCCATAATAGATGAAAGGGCAGCCCTTGATGTATTTGGAAGAACTAATGTATTAGGAGAAAGTGTAAATATAGATATGGGATATACTAGTGGCTCTTTTGTTATTGTAGGCTTGTTTGAAGAACCTAAGAGTACCTTAGGAGACTTAGGGGGAGGAGATAATGCCTACAAAATATATGTTCCCATAAGTACATTAGAAAAGATGATAGGTATGGGCGAGACCATATGGGGAATTGAGCTAAATATAAAAAGTGGCATAAATGCAAGGGAAACTACAGATAAAATGATTAAACTTCTAGAGAGAAGACATTCTAATATGGGAGATGAAAAATATAGGGCCTATACGGCAGAAGGAGAAATGGAATCTATAAACAAGGTTACAGGTATAGTTAGGGCTGTTGTAGGGGCCATAGCAGCCATATCCCTAGTTGTAGGTGGTATTGGAGTTATGAATATAATGCTTGTATCTGTTACAGAGCGAACTAGGGAAATAGGTATTAGAAAGGCCATCGGAGCAAAGAGAAGGGATATATTATTACAATTCCTAGTAGAATCGGTCATAATATCAGCAATAGGTGGAATAATAGGTACGGGTATAGGGGTGATAATATCCTTTGGTATAGCTAAGCTTATTAAGATACCTCCTAGGGTATCCCTATTAACCATAATGATTGCTTGGACTTTCTCAGGGGGAATAGGTATAATATCAGGAATATATCCAGCTAACAAGGCATCTAAATTAGATCCAATAGAAGCATTAAGATATGAATAAAAATTTAAAGGGATGGTTTTTAAAAACCGTCCCTAATTTATTATATTTTATGGATTAATAATACTTAAACCTTTCATAGGTACTGATAAATCATAATCTCCGAAAGTAGTGATTTTCTTACCATCTACTTTTATTTCTAAATTATTTATTTCTTCAAAACTAGTATAAGAATAATTTAAACTGTCTATTAACATATTCTTTAAATCAGGTCTATCATTGTAAGCCTTTAAGAAGTTTTTATTAAAGTTTAGTGTTATAGTATCCTGAGTAATAGAGTAATCTAATAGTTCTACTCCCTTAGGCATAACTCCTTTTAATTCGTCCTTGTCAGATTTTAATACTTTTATCACTTTATCCATATGAGCTACATTGGTAGGAACTAACAGATTTCGCCCATTATAATCATAACTTAAATAGGCATAGGAATAATTATTATAGAAAATATTAATAGTATTTTCATTACCTAATAAATTATCTACTTTTTTACCATCTACTAAGAATAAAACTCCATCTACCCCATCTATTGAAGTTAGAGTATTCACAAGAATATATAAAATTTCACTATCATATTCACTAAAGTTATTTCTTGATGAAAAATTTAAATACAAAACCCTATTCCTTATTTTAAGACTATTTATTTTAGGTATATTCATATAGGTCTTTAAAAAATTAACAGTGGATGTAACGGGAGTTCTTGTAGCCCGTATATATTTAGTTGTGGGAAATAAATGTTTCTTAGATATGGTTGGTAAAAATAGTGTAATAGGTAGTTGGGTTTCATCATTTATAGAAATGGGTTTAATATAATTTGGTAAATTTTTAGTATAGATTTCTTCCGATCTAGTTTCTTCTTTAGGTTGTACAATTTCTGTGGAAGTTTTAGTAGATTCTTTTGTATCAATCTTAAAAGCATCTAAGGAAATGTTGTTAATATAACTTGGATAAGCAAGGTTGGCTATACAAATTAAGCATATTAAACATAAGTTGAAAAAAGTATTGAGCATGTTTCTAGCCTCCTCTTTATTATAGATTTTTTGATTATAAACTTACTTTATGCGGGCCTATTTCAGGAAACTATTGAAAATCTTTTCCACCCAAGTCCTTGTCACAAGCGAAAGTATGAATCTTGGTAGATAGGTTCATGAGTCATGTTGGAGTAGCATAGGATGTTGTGACGTTCCAGGGTTTCAAAAATTTTCAATAGTTTCCCTTATAGGCAAGTTACTGTATAAAGAAAGCTTAGTGTTCATAAATCTATAGGTAAAGTATTTTAAAACTGTTTAGAAAATTAAAAATTAAATATCTCTACTATTATTATAAAACTAATGAAGGACAAATTTCCATACTTTTTACATAATTTCTATACTTTTATTTCATATTTAGAACCTATACTAAAGATAAATAAATAATAAGGAGGAATTAAAATGAAAAAAATTGTTACAGCTTTATTAGTAGGGACATTGTTAATAGTATCAGCAGTGCCAGCCTTTGCAACAGAGGATAGAAAGGAAAGGGGCAAGGTCAAGGAACAATTATCTACAGAAATCCAAAAGATGAAAGAAATAAGGAAAGAATCAAAGGATATTAGGGAACATATGAAAGCAGAAAAATCAAGAATAAAAGAATTAAAGGGAAGCTTTAAAGATAATGAAGATAAAAAAGCAGAAATAAAAGAAGAAAGATCAAAATTAAAATCACTTAAAGAAGAAATAAGGGCAATAAGAGAAGAAATAAAAACATTAAGAGAAGGCTTAAAGACTGCTAAGAAAAATAAAGATGTGGAAGGTGCCAAGTCCATATTAAATGAAATAGCCGCAAAGAGAGAGGCGAAGTTAGGAAAATTAAAGGAAGCCTTAGAAATACTTAAGGGAATAAAATAAGATTAATGGGGATAGCTATACTTTCTAGTTATCCCCACTGTTAATTTAGGCTAATTTCTTATAAAATATTTGTAGAGGTGATATGGTATGAAGCATATATTTGTTGTGGATGATGAAAAAAATATAAGAGAACTAATAAATATGTACCTTAAAAAAGAAGGATACAAAGTAACCATGTTTTCAAATGGAGAAAATGTAATAAGTGAGATGAATAGATTAAAACCCCATTTAATAGTACTAGACATAATGATGGAAGGCCTAGATGGATTAGAACTATGTAGGCAAATAAGAAAAAATAGTGAAGTTCCTATTAGATTTGTATCTGCAAGGGGAGAGGAGTTTGATAGAATACTAGGATTAGAACTTGGAGCCGATGACTATCTATCAAAGCCCTTTAGTCCTAGGGAGTTGGTAGTTAGAATAAAGACCATTTTAAGAAGACTTAATAAAAGTCATATGAGTAGTGAAGACATAAAAGTAAAAGATATTACTATATGTGTAGATAGAAGAATAGTAAAAAAGGATCACCTATATAATAAAGAGGGCCATAGATAATCTAAAGTTCATGGCTAAGGAAAAGGATATAAATATAACATTTGAATATGAAGATAAAATAATGGGAAATGTGGACGAAGAAAAGCTTCTTAGGGTATTTATTAATATTATAGGAAACAGTCTAAGATATGCTAAGAATAATATTATAATAAAAGTAGTAGGAAATGAAGATTTGAAAATACTAATAATAGATGATGGCATAGGAATAAAGACAGGAGAAGAAAGTAAAATCTTTGAAAGATTCTATAAGTCTACTGGTGGAAAGACGGGACTTGGACTTTATATAGGAAAAGTAATAATAAATAGACACAAGGGAACCATTATAGCTTATAATAATGAGAGTGGTGGAGCCACTTTTCAAATAAATTTAGGAAAAAGTTAGGAGAAATGTAATGATTGAAATAAGAACGGAAGAAATTTATGAAGTAAATATACATGATTTAGGAACTAGTGGAGAAGGTATCGGTAGGGTAGAAGGTATGACCATATTCATAGAAGGTTGTGTGCCAGGAGATATAGTAAAGGCCAAGATTCATACCCTAAAGAAAAACTATGCCATAGGAACAATGGTAGAAATGGTACAAGAATCGGATATAAGAAAAGACCCAGTCTGTGCTCATGCCCATGAATGTGGTGGATGTCAGATTATGCACATTGATTATGAAGAACAATTAAAAATAAAGACTAAAAAAGTAAGGGATAGTATAGAGAGGATTGGTAAGCTTGAAAATGTAACTGTCCATGACACTATAGGCATGACTAATCCATATCACTACAGAAATAAAGCTCAGTTCCCTGTGGGAATGATAGATTCTAAATCCCTAATAGGATTCTATAAAAAGAAGAGTCATGATATTGTGAACTTAGAAACTTGTCATATTCAACAAGAAGTTAACGAAAAAGTTGTAGAGATAATGAGAAAGTATATAGATGAAAAGAAAATATCCGTATATGATGAAAAGAAGCATAAGGGATTTATTAGACACATTCTTACAAAGGTAGGGTATGCTACTGGGGAAATTATGGTAGTAATAATAGGAAATGGCTATGAATTAATGTATGAAGAAGAAATAGTACAAGACCTAGTGGATAATATAGAAGGTCTTGAAAGTGTAGTATTAAATATAAACAGAAATAAGGCCAACAAAATATTAGGTAAGAAGTGTAAGACCCTATATGGAAAAAATACTATAACAGACTACATAGGGAATCTTAAGTTTGAAATATCTCCACTTTCTTTTTTCCAAGTAAATCCTACTCAAACGGAAGTACTTTATTCTAAAGCATTAGACTATGCTGATTTAAGTGGAAAAGAAACGGTGTATGATATTTATTGTGGAATAGGAACCATATCGTTATTTTTAGCAGGAAAAGCTAAGCAGGTATATGGTATAGAGGTAATAGATGCTGCCATAGAAGATGCTAAGATTAATGCAAAGATTAATGATATAGATAATGCAGCTTTCTTTGTAGGTAAGGCAGAGGAAGTAGTTCCTAAGATGTATAAGGATGGAATGTTAGCAGATGTGGCTGTAGTAGATCCTCCTAGAAAGGGTTGTGATGAAAGGGTCTTAGATACACTAGTGAAAATGAATCCAGAGAGGATTGTATATGTATCTTGTAATCCATCTACATTAGCTAGGGATTTAAAGTTCTTAGATGAGCATGGATATGAAACTGTTGAAGTTCAGCCAGTAGATATGTTCCCTCATACTATGCATGTTGAGTGCTGTGTGTCGTTAAAGAGAAAATAATATTGATTAATAATTTTTAACTATATATGTATGTTGTGAGAAGTCGATTTTAAGGAAAGGGCTTATTTTCTAATTAGAAAGCAAGTCCTTTCTTAGGTTATAAGCTATTGACTAAATCTAAAATCTATCTAATTGAGGATTAAGAAAATATGTATTAGTAGATAGAGGTGGAGGATGTATTAGAGGATGATTAGATAGAAAGTTTTAAATTATAGAATTAAAGATTTACTGAAATTACAATAGTTTGAGAGCTTATTATGGTAATAAAAAAACTGAGGTGCTAAGAATATAGTTATTGTAAGGGTTTGTATGGATTCTGGAGCAAATAATGAAAAAGCATACATTTTGAATTTGAGAGCTAAGGCTCTTATTTTTTTGCATATTTATTTTTATAGATGGCTTTGGGTGTGGTTGATTAATCCAGTATGTATTTAGTGTTACATTAATAGTAGTTACAATTACAACCCACTCACCTTTTATCCTTTCCAATCTCAATTACCAAAATTAACAGATCAGGACAATATGAATTTAATTGAGCAAATAAGTAAATGAAAATATAGGCAATTTATAACATGCTCTGTTATAGAAAACATCAATAAAATTCAAATTAGAATAATTCAGTAACGGCAACGGTAAATGGACAGTTGAACAAAATAAATTATAGATAAAATAAAAGTTGGACATAAAATATGAGACATGAAATATAAGAAGAGGAGAAGAGAAGAAAAAAGAAAAAACTGTGACAAAGTGGAGTAAATCAATTGAATATACTTAGTATATATGGAGTTAACAAAACAAAGAAAGCAAGAAAGAAAAGTAAAGCAGATGAGAAAAAGAGTAACTAAGGTAAAAGGGATTATAAGCTTTATAGATGGGCATATATAACATAATCAGAAGCAATAATTCGTATTCAATCACATATATAGACTGCAGTTGGATGTATATTAATTGATGATAAAGAAAGGGGTGCAGAAAAAATGTTTCAACAAAAACCATTTGACCATATACCACAGGTAACGATTAAATTACCATTGAATCAGCAACTCGCAGCATTAGTATTATATATGTTAAATCACAGATTCGATGGTGGTATTACTATTAGTCTACAAGATATTCAAGAGCAAGGAGCGCAGTTGGTATTATCTACTTTGGTGGACAATTCTTGTAAGGAAAAGGGATATAAAGATGTGCTTACTGTTGTTGAAAATGAGGATTTGAACTCGTTACAAGAACTTATTAACAGTATGATAGAGCAAAAATTTAACGAAAATGATGAGGAATTATTAGAACATTTTAGAGAACTCAATGATGAAGAAGAAAGTAATGAGTGTTGGGAAGATAAGGATGAATTAGCGTTTTAGTAGGCATTTTGCCCTACTATCAAAGAAAGAGGGGGTAACAGCAAATGCAAAAACAGATAATCAGCAACATAGAGGAAAATAGGATATGTGGACTAGAAGGAGTAGAATTTGTACTTATGACAAATGATAGTGCTATTAGTAAAAGGGTATTGACACTACTATTAAAGAGATTTACGTTGTTAATAGAATTGTATGACAAAACAGTTATAGAAGCTTCATACAAGAATTTCAAGTTAATAGCTAGAACAGAACCGGCTATTTTACTAATGTTTAATGAATTGACAGGAGAAGAAATAGAAGTAAATATAGCAGATATAAGGATAGTAAGAGTTTTTTAAATAATATTTTCAGAAACTCTAGAGGATATAGGAACATTAGAATCTCTAGAAATTAAAACAAAATTGAATTTGGGAATTCCCATTAATGTTTTTTCTTTTTCTCGAAAAACTATTTTTAAAGCATATTTTCTGAAAAAAGAAAGTGGGAAAGTTGGGAATATTGGAATCTATGAAAATTACTGGGAATATCAAATGCTTTAGAAATTATAGTATTCCCAAATACTCTAGAGGTTTAGAAAATATTTGTACAGGGGGTATAGAGTAAAATGATATATGCATATATGCAAGAAAATTCAATGAAGGGTATTAATATAGATAATAGTTCACTTATAAAATTGTTAAATGAATCCCAACTTAGAGAAAGTCAAATATTTGTGGATGCTATTGATAGCAAAGAAAGAGCAGATTTAAGAAAATTAATAAAAGAGGTTATAAAAGCAAAAGATATATTAATTGTTAGAAGTATAGCGGATTTATCCGATAATTTCAGAGACCTTATTAAGACTCTAACCTACCTAGAAGATAATGAAATAGAATTAGTTTCCTTAGAAGAACTAGATTATATTTATAAAGCTTATTATCAGATATTTAATGATTTTATAAAAATAGACAATTATTGGAAAGGGGTAAAAAGAATCAAAGGAATCGAAAAGGCAAAATCAGAAGGACGAATAGGTAGAAAGAAAGATATAACGAAGATATCAGATGCTATAAAACTGTATAATCTAGGTTATAAAATTAAAGATATTAAACGTATAACAGGAATTTCTACATCTACTCTATATAGGGAGCTTAAGAACATAAATAAAAAATAAATCCAAGTTCATAAAATATACATTATAAGAACTATGCTTATATAAAAGGATACTGAAATTAAGATGGTAAAAATAGGAACTTTACAAATAGATAAAAAGGAACTTTGCTAGAAAATTCATTGACAAGGGGGGAGAAATATATGGCTAATATAAAAACAAAGATTTTAACGGACCAAGAATATGAGTTGATAATTACTACTATACGGGGAGGATTTACTACTAAAGATGGTAAACAAATAAAACCTAATCCTCGTATAGCAACTATATTGACTATTATGGCAAACTTAGGCTTACGTATTGGAGATGTCATGAAATTAAGATTATCCGATATTATCAGAGATGGTAACCGATATAGATTAGATATCAAGGAAGAAAAGACGGGAAAGAGCAGAGAGTTTACAGTTCCGAGTGAGGTTTTTACCTTTATTCAGGGATATGCCTTAGAACAAGGAATTAGACCTAATCAGAGGTTGTTTCCTATTACAGTTAGAGCAGTACAAAAGCATTTGCACTGTACTACTACTCAATATTTAAAGCTATCAGGGGTATCGACACATTCTTTTAGGAAATATTTTGCTACATCCATCTATCAAGATAATAATTATAATATTGAATTGGTTAGAACCTTACTACAACATTCAAATTCTAGTATTACCCAAAGGTACTTGGGAGTTCAATTACCAGAAATAGAGCAAGCACTTCAGAAACATATTAAGCTTCCTAGCTAAAAGGTTAGGAAGTTTTTATTTTCAGGTAAGAGATATATGATCGGGGCTTTGCCCCGATCATATATCTTTATTCAGTTATGTTTCTAATTTATTTATAGGGCTGGCAAACAGTTTAAAACAGGTTATAATGCATTTGACCAAAAAATAAGAATGGACTATAAAAAATAGCACTTGTAGGTATTGAAGAACATATTTTTATTTTTTAAAACAAAAACAGGGACAGTTTCTCCTAGATAAAATGAAGTTCATAATCTAGGGGGAAACTGGGATGAAAAAACAAGTTAAAACAATTCAAAAAGTAGAAAGATACTTCACTGATAATAGTAGTTGTAGTTTAGAAGGTATTTTTTCAGCATATTACAAATCTATTATTGAAGAAGTAATAAGTGAAAATGTAGACAAAGCCTCAAGTAAGAAGGAGGTAGCTTAAATGAGAGTAGCAGTATATGCAAGGGTATCAAGCGATAAAGAGGGGCAAAAAGATTCAATTGATTATCAAAAGAAGTTTTTTGATAACTATGTTAGGGAAAAAGGATGGGAAATATACAAGTATTATGAAGATACAAAGACGGGTACAGTAGAGAACAGAAAAAATTATCAACTTATGCTGAGTGATGCTCAAGAGGGCAAGTTTGATATTATATTAGCGAAAGAATTAAGTAGATTAGCTAGAAATCAAGGACTGGCTATGGAGTTAAAGAAATTATTAGAGAATAATAGCATTCATCTTATTACTATGGATGGTGCTATTGATACTTTAAAAGGTAATACTACGATGTTTGGATTATATGCGTGGGTATACGAACAGGAAGTACAAAGGACATCTCAAAGAATTAAGATGACATTAAAGACAAGAGCAAAAAATGGAAAACATAATGGAAGTGCTCCATATGGGTATAAAAAAGAAGATGGCAAGTTAATAGTATCAGATGACGAAACAGCAGATATTGTAAGAAGAATATTTAGGGGATATCTAAGTGGAAAAGGTTTTGATGCTATTGCAAGAGGCTTATACAATGACGGAATTAGAACTCCATCAGAAGTTCTAGGGAAAAGTAATGCAAGCCCACTTTGGCATGGTTCAACTGTGAGAAAAATACTCGAAAATCCTCACTATACGGGATGCCTTGACCAAAATAGAGAAGAAACTATAAGTGCAGTAAATAAAAATAGAATTGATAATCCGTTAGATAAGCATAGTATTGTAGCAAATACTCATGAACCAATAATTAGTAAAGAAGATTTTGAAACTGTAAAATCATTAATAGCTTCACGTAGACGAAAAACAGAAGATGGTGATAAATGTAGTAGACCACATCAAAATGTAAATTTGTTTACAGGATTGATTTATTGTGATGACTGTGGGAAGGGGTATCATTTTAAAAAGAATAGACGTGGCTACATATGTGGACAGTATGACAAACACGGTAGTAAAGCGTGCAGTGCAAAATTAGTGATAGAAGATGAACTGATAGATATTATTAGAAAAGATTTAAAGAAGTTATCAAAAAGCTTAAATAATAAAGACTTACTTAGAACATTAAATGAAAGAATTAGTAACAATAAGATAGGGATAAAAAAAGAATTAAAAGTATTAGATTCTAAAATAGATAAGATTGAAAAGTTTAAATCTAAGGCATTGGAAAAACTGATTAATGAAGATATAACAAGGGAAGAGTATAAATTAATAACACAATCTAAGGAAAAAGAATTAGACAGATTAAAAGAAAGACAGATAGGTATTAGAGCTGAACTAGATGAAGAAATTGATGAAGTGCTTTTGAATAGATTAAAAGCATCCATAGAGGAAAAAATAGAATTTAAGGTTATAAACCGTGAGGTTTTAAATAGATTTGTTGATAAAATAGTTGTAGCTGACAATGGGAAAATAGAGATATACTATAAATTTAATGGGTCAGAAAAGATAATGAAAGAGTTAATGGGTTAATAAAGAAGGGTCTTGTAAATACAAGGCTCTTTTATTATAATATAGACAAGATGATGAAAGAAGATAAAGACACACTTGTAGAATATTGTGACATAAGGTTTTGTATTCTATAAAGAAAGAAGGGGTAATAAAATGATACAAACTGTTGTACATATTGCTTTGGTTGTTAAAGATTATGATGAAGCCATTGAGTTTTACACAAAAAAACTTCATTTTACGTTAATTGAAGATACATATCAACCAGAGCAAGATAAACGTTGGGTAGTAGTATCACCACCAGGCTCGTCAGGAACTACAATATTACTTGCAAGGGCTTCAAAACCAGAACAAATAGCTTTCATTGGTAATCAAGCAGGAGGAAGAGTTTTTTTATTTCTTGGGACAGATGATTTTTGGAGAGACTATAATGATATGATAGCAAAAGGAATTGAATTTGTTAGAGAACCAAAAGAACAATCCTATGGTATTGTTGCAGTATTCAAAGATTTATACGGAAACTTATGGGACTTAGTTCAATTTAAAGAAAGTCATCCAATGTTTCAACGCGTAAAATAGACTGAACTTGTAGCAAACTTGCTACATAATATTCTTAAAATATGACATAATAGAATTTTGGTATTAACATTATTTTTTATAGACCCTTGATTTATATTGTAGCGAATTAATATATAAGCTAGTACATAAAGAATCTACACCTAGCACACATCACATGTGGAGACGGTTGCTAAATTATCTAGGAAATAGGAGTATTCACAAGGGATATAGGCCATTTTGAATTAATTAAGGATGGTTATGATTTTAGAAATAAAGAGAAGATTGGGTAAAAGCATATATGATACAAATGAAAAAATGAAGGAATTGGGTACCCAATTCCTTCATTTTTTATGCCTTATATATAAGAATATATTGGTAATTATGTAATTTAATTCTAAAAAATGCTTAAAATTTCCATTATATCGACAAAATACACAAATAAACAGTCTTATATATTATGTGACAATATATTACAATAATCTAAGATATAAATGAAGAAGAGGAGATGATTATTTTGAGAAAAAAACTTTCTAGGAGGATGCTGGTTCTTTTAGTGCTGTTATCATTTGTATTTTTAAATTCTGGAGTATCAGTTTATGCTGCTAGTCTGGGTGAGAATCTAATACAACCAGAAGAGGGTTGGAAAAGATATGACGATGATAATACTATGCTTGTTTATGAAAATATGGGAGATATAGATGATGGCAGCTCGTATTTTTCCAAGGGAGGAATCCATTACTCAAAAGATACGACGAAAAAATCAGGTGTTAAATTCCAATTTACAGGAACTCAGTTCAGATTATTAAGCCAATGTTACCATGATGGAAGAAATAAGAATGTAAATGTATATGTTGATGGAAAACTATACAATTTTTCAGCTCCTCAACAACTCATTGATGGATATATATTATATTATCAAAGTCCAAAACTCGCAGAGGGAGAACATGTAGTTTCTATAGAAAAAAATAAACCCTACAGTGATGGAAATATTGTGATGGATACTATAGATATACATGGTACATTAAAATCTTATCATGAGGAAAAGAAAAGCATATTAGACATAGAGCCAGAAAAAGAAAAAATAAGAGTAAGTGAAGAGGTGTATGCTAATTTAGTTATTGATAATATTAATGAGATTGCAGCTGAAGATATTAAAATAACATATGATAGTAAGAAACTTGAGTATTTACATCCTGAAGAGTTAGATGGAATAAAACTAGTACATAAGGATGAAAAGAATGGTGAACTAAGGTTTATTCTAGCAAGTAAAGGTGAGAGCAATATTATTAATGATAAGAAAAAGTTACTGAAATTGAAATTTAAAGGAATTAGTACAGGAGAAGCCCTTGTTGATATTATAAAGGGTAGAGTTTCTGATGGTATCCAAATGGAGAAGGATTTAAAAGATGAAGAATGTGATGAAGCTACCATAATTATAGAAGCAGTAACAGATGTAAATAATAGTGGTGAATTTACCCTTTTGGATCTAGGCATTGATGCCAGACACCTAAACAAAGATCCAAAATCTGCTGAGCTTACAAAATATAATACGGATATTGTAGCAAATGACACGATTGATGAAGATGATTTATTGGAGATAGGTAAATTTATGATAGCTAATCCAAATTATGAACCAAATAAGTAATAAGTATGAATAGCCCTAGCTTTTGACTAGGGCTTTAGTTTTTCTAAAACAAGTGAAGTATAGAAGTATTATAGATTTCTGGTGTATAAACTTGCTTTATGCGGGCCTATTTCAGGAAAATATATTGAAAATCTTTTCCACCCAAGTCCTTGTCACAAGCGAAAGTGTGAATCTCCGTAGATAGGTTCATGAGTCATGTCGGAGTAGCATAGGATGTTGTGACGTTCCAGGGTTCCAAAGATTTTCAATATATTTTCCCTTATAGGCAAGTTACTGTATAAAGAAATCTTAGTGTTACGAAATCTATATAGGGAAATTTGCCGTATGTGAGCCTAAATTGTAGAAAATAGCTACCTTTGATATAATATAAAAATACAATAACAAAAACTTAGATGAGGAGGTAAAAGCCATGACTAAAACACTATATGATCTAGAAGTAGAAAAAAGTGGGATTGAAAAGGGAATTGAAAAAGGAATTATTAAAGGCAAGATTGAGATGCAAATAGCCATAGCTAAAAATTTAATAGGATTAGGGCTCAGTATAGATAAAATAGTTGAGGCAACTAAATTATCTAGGGAAGAAATAGAAAAATTATATAATTAGCTATTAAATTAATATACCCTCTTTATTCCTCAAGGGGGTGTATTTTTATATGGCATAATAATTTCCCATAGTATTATCATCTATCAAGGCACATGTGGAGATGGTTGTTAAGATAGATGGGGTGAAATGTTTATGTATTAAAATAAATATGGATATTTTTTAGATATAACTTAATAACTTTTGACTGTGGAGAAATAATAAAAGATATTTTAAACTATAAATGAGTATTTTCTTTTCGTTAAGTAGAATACAAAGTGAATAATGGATCTTGGGATAATAAAGAATTTCCGTTTCTTACTTCTGTGAAAAGTTATGAGGTTTATATAGAACATTGGAATGGAAAAATTAAGAATGGAGTTGTTTAAATGTTAGCTATTCAATGTACTAAGAAATTAAAAGATAAATTAAAAATACAGGTGAAAAAGGAAATACCAGGAAATTAGAGGGGTTAGTTATTTAGGCAAACTGTGGAGGAAATTAATATAACATAAAATTTAAGAATATTTAAATTCTATATAACCCATACTAAGGGACAAAGGAAATATCTACATAAGTTTGCCAAGAATGAAAGAGCATAAGGGGAAAAATTAGGGGTGATATTAATATGGGAATTTTGATATTTTATTTCTCACTAGCCTTTGGAATGATGATGATACCTAAATATATTAGGTATAAGGATTCTGACTATAAAGTAGCTAGTGGAAATAGCTTTTTTAAAACATTATTAGATAAAGGGAACTATGGAGAAGTTTTGACTTTTTCATATCTTGAAAAACTAGGTTCCTACCACAAACATTGACAATATTAAAGCAAAAATGTAATAAGGAGAATTTCAGTTAGATAATCTGTGTCCTTTTCCAAGGATAGTGAAAAAATTATGCATATTAAGAAGATGATGATGTCTACATTAGACAGGAGTCATCTTTTTTAAAAATTCAATTCATATATTAATGATAATAGGGAATGTGAATTGTGGAAAATAGCTAGCTTTGATATAATATAAATAGGAAGGTGATAATGTGGCAAAGGATGGAGTAGAAGATAGAGTAAAATTAGATGAAGTATTAAAATCACTATTTAATGTATCAAAAAAAGTATTAGTTCAAATGATGAATAGTTTATTTCATGAGAAGTTTGAAGTAGAAAAAACAGAAGTAACCTTTGAAAATAATGAATTCATATCAGATGAGTACGATATTATAAGGGGAGATTTATTTTTAAAAATATCTAAGGATAAAAAACCTTATCATTATCATATAGAATTGCAAACTAAAAATGATAGCACAATGATAATAAGAATGTTTGAATATGGATTTAAAAAAGCTAAAGAATTAGCTAAATATGAACAATCTAGTGAAACGATAATTCATATTCCAAAACAATTAGTTATATTTATAGAACAAAATAAAAATATAAAAGATGAATTAAAAATGAGATTAGTATTCCCAGATGGGCAGGAGGTTAGTTATGTGGTACCTGTAATGAAGTATTGGGAATATGATGATAAAAAGATAATAGAGGAGAAGATGTATCCTTTATTACCACTTCAAATATTTAAACTTAGATATAAGATGGACTCAATAAAAAGAAAAAATAAAAATACAATAACAAAAGAATTGTTGGACACAGTAATAGAAGCTAAAGAAGTGGCAGAAATAATAGCAAAAGAGGCCAAAGAACTTTATGATAAAGAAGAGATGGATGGAGAGGATTTGCACAAGGTATTACTGGCCATAGGAAATTTGTTTGAATATTTAAATGATAAATATGGAAATAACAAAAACTTAGATGAGGAGGTAAAAGCCATGACTAAAACACTATATGATCCAGAAGTAGAAAAACGCGGGATTGAAAAGGGAATTGAAAAAGGAATTGAAAAGGGAATTGAAAAAGGAATTGAAAAGGGAATTATTAAAGGCAAGATTGAGATGCAAATAGCCATAGCTAAAAATTTAATAGGATTAGGACTAAATATAGATAAAATAGTTGAGGCAACTAAATTATCTAGGGAAGAAATAGAAAAATTATATAATTAGATAGTAAATTAATATACCCTCTTTATTGCTAAAGGGGGTATAATTTTATATGGGATAATAATTTTATATAGTATTATCATCATCCTTTAAAGGGTATTAGATAGGCTAGTAAAGATGAATGTGGAGCATTCCTGTATATGGTGTAGGAAATTTATATTATATAAAATTTAAGAATATTTAAATTCTATATAACCCATACTAAAGGACGAAGGAAATATCTACATAAGTTTACCAAGAACAAAAGAGCATAAGGGCAAAAATCAGGGGTGGTATTAATATGGAATTTTGAAGAAGTGGATAAGCTATATTTAAAACTACAAAAATATACATGTGTAGATGAACTGGTTTAAAAAGCACATATTGAAAATATTAAAGCAAAATGTGATAAGGAGAATTTTAGATGGATAACATGCCTCCTTTTCCAAGAATAGTGAAAAAATTATGCAAATTAAGAAGATGATTTCTATATTAGACAGGAGTCATCTTTTTTTCAACTAAAGATAATTTTGTAAATAATACTTCAAGAGATAAATTTGTCAAATTACATGGAGGAAGATGAATATGAGTCACATGAAAAAACTTTGGAGTGAATTAGGGGATAGGGCTGACAAGTTAGTTTCCTTGCATAATAGAGTTGGTTGTAAACCAGCCCTAGATCAAGCTTTTTTATTGTACAAGAGAATGAACAAAATAAACAGAATGTTAAAACACAAAACTGGAAGAAATGCATGGGAATAGATTAGGAAGCAACAATAGAGTAGTTGACAAATGATTCTTCGTGCATTATAGTAGTTACTATAGTGTACACTAAAAAGAAGGAGGGGTCTTCTATGTTATTTAGAAGGGAGGAAAATTATGGATGATCAGCTGATTTTAATAGAGGAAATGAAACAACTTGGACTTAACAAATATGAAGCAAAAGCTTATTTGAAACTTCTAGAGGAGTGGCCTGTAAATGGTTATACACTGAGTAAAAATTCTGGAGTACCTAGGTCTAGAATATATGAAGTACTAGATGGTCTCACAAAAAAACAACTAGTTTTTGAAAAGACCACTGAAAATGGCACAGTCTATTATCCCTTAGAACCTGATATGCTAGTTAAAAAGTTAAAGAAGAACTACGAATCCATTATTGAACATGTGGAGAAGGAAACAAAACAGTTATTCGTAAAGAGCAAAGAACAATATGATTCTAAAGTTATAACAGGAAGAAAGAATATCTTCCAATTTATTGGATTGTTGCTTGAAAAGGCAAGAGAACGTATTGATATTTCTATTTGGCAGGAAGAGTATAAGGATTTGGAAGAATATTTTAATAGGGCCATAGATGGTGGAATTAAAATTAAAGGCATTTATTTTGGATATGATAACAAATTGAAGGATGTACTTATCCACAGAAGATTAGAAACATACCTTAAAGAAAAGGATGAACGTTATATCATTATTATTATTGATAAGAAAGAGGCTATCACTGGTATAATTTCCAGAGGAGAAGAAAGTCAAGTTACCTGGACTAATGATTTTGGGGTAATAGATATAATGGAAGATTATATTGTACATGATTTAATGATTAATGTATATTCAAATGTGCTTTCCCAAAAGGAAAGAACCAAATACGAGTTGGCAATGGATCAAGTGAGAAAAGATTTTTTTGAAGATTAAAAGGGAGGAGAGATAAAAATGGCATATATACCAAATTATGAAGAGGCATTGGAAATTCTAAGGAAGTACAATAAGGAGAGTTTTCATATTTTACATGGACAAATAGTTGGAGGAGTTATGAAGTATTTTGCTCAAAAGCATGATCCTGAAAAGGTTGAGTTTTGGGAAGTAGTAGGACTTTTACATGATCTTGATTTTGGATTATATCCGGAAGAACACTGTGTAAAACAAGTTCATATGATGAAAGAACTTGGTATTGATGAATCTGTTATTAGGTCTACAGTAAGTCATGGATATGGTATAACTAAAACTGACGTAAAGCCAGAGCATATGATGGAAAAAATTCTTTTTGCTGTAGATGAACTTACAGGAATAATTGGTGCAGCAGCATTAATGAGACCGTCAAAGAGTGTTTCGGATATGGAAGTGAAATCAGTAAAGAAAAAGTTTAAAGATAAATCCTTTGCAGCAGGTTGTTCTAGAGATGTTATAAAGGAAGGGGCTAAGAATTTAGGTTGGGAGATGAATTACTTAATGGAGGAAACTCTATTAGCCATGAAGGCTTTGTCGAAACAATTGAATATATAGTTTTTGAGCTATCAATTTTGATAGCTTTTTCTATATCCATATTACCTAAAGGAGTAGCATCTTGAGTAAAATTATAGGAAGCTAAGAGTACACCTGGGTCATTAGGAGAATATACTTGGCTTAGACCCATAACTGCTAAGATTTCATAAGATGAAAAGAAATATAAGGAATTCATCAGACATATTCTTACAAAGGGAGGGTATACTAATGGAGAAATTATGTAGTCATTTTATTATATAATTATTTAATTAAATGAAGGAGTGGGTTAGTATTGGAAGCAGACAGTATGTGGCATTTTAGTTTGTTAATAATTCTGTTATTAGCATCCTCTATCTTTTCATCTTCAGAAACAGCATTAATGTCACTAAATAAAATTAAAATTAGACATATGCTTGAAGAAGGTATGAAAGAAGCAAATTTAGTTCACAAATTAATTAGTAATCCAAATAGACTTCTAAGTAGTATTTTAGTAGGAAACAATATTGTGAACATTGCAGCATCAGCTTTAGCTACTTCTTTGGCTATATCCTATTTTGGAAATATTGGTGTCACAATTTCTACCATTATAATGACTTTACTCGTTTTAATTTTTGGAGAGATAACACCTAAAACACTTGCAGCACAGCATTCAGAAAAGGTTGCATTAAAAGTATCTAAAGTTATGTATATGAACATGATTGTGTTAACTCCTATTACTAAATTAATTACTTTAATAACTGATTTTCTGGTTCGATTACTGGGTGGAGAAACTGAAAAAAAATCAGTGCTTATTACTGAAAGTGAATTAAAAACTATGATTAATGTTAGTCATGAAGAAGGTGTCTTAGAAATTGAAGAAAGAGAAATGATTCATAATGTTTTCAAGTTTACAGACGCCCATGTAAAAACAGTTATGGTTCATAGAACTGACGTATGTTTTGTAAGTGATGTTGCTAGTTATGATGAAGTTATAGAAATATTTAGAAAGGAACAATATTCTAAAATACCTGTATATAAGGATTGTGCAGATAATGTTGTAGGAGTTCTTAATGTAAAGGACTTGATCTTTTTAGAGGACAAGTCTTTGTTTGACATAAAAAAAATCATGAAGAAACCATATTTCACTTATGAATTCAAAAAAACTATTGAAATTTTTGAAGAAATGAAAGACAACAGAATTCCTATAGCTATTGTATTAGACGAATATGGTGGCACTGCTGGAATTGTAACAATGGAAGATTTAGTTGAAGAAATTGTAGGGGACATTGAAGATGAGTATGGTGATTATGAAGAGAAATTTCAAATAATAAAAGATGGTGAATTTATGGTCCATGGTAGTACTAAAATTCATGTTATCAATGAGTTAATTGGAGTTAATTTGCAATCAGATAAATTTGATTCTATTGGTGGATTAGTAATTGATAAAATCGGTAGACTACCTGATGTAGGAGAAACTATAGAGTATGAAAATATTAAATTTATAATTCAAGATATTAATAAAAACAGAATAGGGAAATTGAAGATTTTAATTTCATACTAGAAGTTATAAATAAGTTTAATTAAATTGTATGAGTATTTGGTTTTGTCTTATATAAAATTCAGTATAACTAACTCTAAAATTAGTATACTGGATTTTTAATTTATTTCTTTTTTCTATTTTCAATGCTTCTATTACTTTTTACCTTATTAAGATATTTGTAATATGAACTTCGTGAAACTTTAAGCACCGTACACATTAATTTGATATCATGGATACTTTTATTATCATCTATAAATTTAAATACTGAGCTTATTTCTTTGCGAATATGGCCATGGCCTTTTTTTATATTTCATCATAAGTATACCTATATACATCCTTTTATAGATGGAAATGGCAGAAGTGCACGACTTCTTACAAATTTAATATTAATGAAAAATGGATATCCCATCTGTGTAATAAAGATGGAAGATAGGGGCGAATATATGAATGCTTTAGAAAAAGCAAGTGTAGAAGATAATTATGATGACTTTATAAAAATAATTGAAAAAGCAGTAGATGCTAGTTTGGATAATTATCTTTATATTGTAGGGTAAGGAAATGTAAAAAAGTTTGTGCTATAACGAAATAAATACTCCTTATTGGCGATAATTAATAATAAAATTAAAGCCAGTAAGGAGTATTTTTATTGGGGATTTTAATATAGTAATATTTTTTTACTTATGATATACTAGGTTAGTAAAGACTAACGAGGTGGAAAGATGTTAAAAAGGAAAGATAAAATATTAATTAGTGCCATAGAATTATTAGATGCGGAAGGGACAAATGGAGTTACTACTAAGAAATTAGCTAAACTTCAGAAAGTTACAGAGCCTGCATTATATAGACAATTTAAAAGTAAACAGGATATTCTTAATCATATTATTGAGGAATATGCCAGTTACGACGAGAAGATAATCAATACGATTAAAGAATCAGGATTAAGGGGTAAAGAGGCAATTGAGTTTTATGTAAAAAGATTTGCAGAGTTATATCAAAACTATTCAGAACTTACAACGATTATGTTTTCTATGGATCTGTACCAGTATAAAGAAAGAACTAAAGAGAGAATGCAGGAAATTGTAAAGAGGCGTATTTTCTTCTTAGAAAGTATCATAAAAGAAGATTCCACAGAATTTAGCTGTATGAACCAATATGATGAAAGAGAAATGGCAAGTTTGATTAATGGAACAATATTCTCCCAAGTCTATGAGTGGAGGATAATGGATAAGAGTTATCCCCTTGATGAGAGATTAATTAAATTTATAGGAAAATTAGTATGAGGAAATCAGGTGTATTATGAGTAAATTAGTAAATAAAAAAATATCAACTACCAATGAACTTGAAAGACAACTTAAAAATATTGAACAGAATGATTTGTTAGTACAAGTACTAAATGGTATGAATGTTTTTGTATTTATATTGAATGAAAATAGGCAAATTATATTTATGAATAAAGTTTTATGTAAGGAGTTAAATGTATCATCAAATGAAATATTAGGGATTAAACCAGGAAAACTAGTAAAGTGTAAATACTCTAAAATATCAGAATATGGATGTGGATATGCAAAAGAATGTGATTCCTGTGCAGCTAGAAATCTAGTGGTAGAGGCAATTCATTTAGGTGAGTCCAAAGAAGGAAATGTGTCTATCATATCCCTTATAGAAGGCCTTGAAATTAAATCAACCTTCAGTGAAAAGGTTAAACAGTTAAAATTAGGTAATGAAAATTATTATATGGTGGCATTAGTAGAAAAGAGCTCAGAAGTGGAGAAATATAACATGGAGAGGGTTTTCTTTCATGATATATTAAATACTGCTTCAAGTTTATATAATGTGATTAGATTACTACGTATAGGGAATGATAAATTTAGAGAAAATGAAGAAATTCAAATGCTTGAAGTATATGTGAAAAATATTATTGATGATATTGAATATCAAAGGAATATTACCCATGCTGAGAAGGATGATTTATCACCTTCTATTAAGGATTTTGACCTAGGCCAATTATGTGAAGATGTGATTAATTTCATGAATAAAGATGAAAGATTTTATCAAGTGCCCATTAAACTAAATTCTTTTGAAGGAAAAAAAATCATTAAAACTGATAAAAGTCTTTTGAGACGTATCCTTATTAACCTATTAAAAAATGCCCTTGAAGCCAATGAAACGGGACAAGGAATTGAAATACAGATCAAACAGGAAGATAGATTTTATGAGATTCACGTTCATAATGTTGAAGTTATACCTGAGAAAGTGAAAAAAGAATTGTTTAGGAAGGGCCATTCAACTAAAGGAAAAGGTCGTGGCATTGGTATTTATGGTTCTAAACTATTATTAAACAAGTACCTAAATGGGGATGTAACCTTCGTATCTGAAGAGGAAATAGGGACAACTTTTATAGTTAAAATACCAAAGGAGGTAAATAATGAGAATACTTATTGCAGAAGATGATTTGACTAGTAGGTTGTTTATGAAAAAATATTTATCAGAGTATGGTACATGTGATGTGGTTATGAATGGGATGGAAGCAATTGATTTAGTTATGAATTCTATTGAAATGAAGAAGCCTTATGATTTGATTTGTTTGGACATTATGATGCCTAAAGTAGATGGAATTAAAGCTTTAAAAATCATTAGAAAGATAGAAAGGACTTCCCTAGATGAAGGGTTTGAACCAGCTAAAATTATAATGACTACTGCATTAAATGATAAGGAAACAGTTAAAGAGGCATATGAGTGTGGATGTGAAGCTTATGCTTGGAAGCCAATAGATATAGAAAAATTTAATGAGGTATTAAAAAAATTATGTCTAATATAGATTTATTATTTATAAACTTGCTTTATGTGAGCCTACTTGAGGAAAAAATATTAAAATTTTTTTTCTCAAGTAGGCTCACATGGTTACTATGAGATTACCTGTTTATTCACCATAATATGACAAAAAACGAATTGTTTCTTTACAGTTCGTTTTTTTTTATGGTAAAATACAGTTAGTTAGTACTAACTAACTGGATGGGAGGGATATCCGTGAGAAGATTGATGATTGTGGATGATGCATTATTTATGAGAGTGTCCATCAGAAAAATGTTGGAAAGTTATGATTATGAAATTGTTGCAGAAGCGTGTGATGGTGCTGAAGCAGTAGAAAAATATAAAAAGTATAGGCCAGATGTTATAACAATGGATATTACTATGCCTAATATGACAGGAATTGAAGCATTAAAAGAGATTAAAGAGATTGATAAAGACGCAAAAGTTATTATGGTATCAGCCTTGGGCCAAGAAGTCATGGTAAAAGAAGCCATTATAAGTGGTGCGTCATCTTTTATTGTAAAGCCATTTGAAAGGGACAAATTAGTAAAGGTATTGGATGGAGTAGCTAAGTAATTAAAAGGAGGAGGTTAGATGAACAATTGGTACATTGATGAGCCAATGATAGAAGTTTATGTCTATGAAACTTCCCAAATAGTAGAAACCCTAGAACAGTTGATGATTACCAGTGAAAAATCAGGAGAATTTTCACAAGAGTGTATTAATGAGATTTTTAGGTCCATGCATACGGTAAAAGGGTCCTCAGCAATGATGATGTTTAATGATATGAGTCTTTTAGCACATCATATGGAAGATATCTTTTTTGTCATACGTGAAAATCCACAAGTAAAATATGATTTTACTTTATTAGTAGATATTATATTAGAGAGCATTGATTTTTTTAAAATCGAATTGATGAAGATTAGCGAAGGGGAAACACCAGATGGTGATAATTTAGAATTAATAGAAAAAGTATCACAATATCTTGAAAGGGTAAAAAAGGAAAATCATATTGAAGAGAAAAATTCTAATGGGAATAAGAAAACTATAGATGAAAAACAAAAGTATTATATAAGGCAAAGTAGTAAAGAGGAGAATGTGAAGTATTATAAGGCAAAGATTCATTTTAAAAAAGATTGTGAAATGGAGAATATAAGGTCTTATACAGTTGTTCATAATATTGTGGATTTAGTTGAGGAAGTTCATTATAAACCAAATGATATTATTGAAAATGAGCAGTCAGCAGAAGAGATTAGATCCAAAGGATTCCTATTAGCAATTAAGTCTAAAAGTGAAAGTAAAAAGATTAAGGAGTATCTAGAAAGTACTATTTTTCTAGAGAATCTTGAATTTGATGAAATAAATGATTCTGATTATAAAGAATTATCCAAGTTATATGAAGACAAAGACATATCTGAAGAGATAAAGATACCAGAAACATCTAAAAAGTATGTCGAAAAGAAATCTAAGAAGGAAGAAGTATCTTTGTCAACAAAACAAAATATTATAAGTGTTAATGTTGATAAGTTAGATAAATTAATGGATATGGTTGGGGAACTTGTTATTGCACAAGCCATGGTAACTCAAAATCCAGAAGTGACAAGTTTGGAAATAGAGAGTTTTCATAAGGCCTCAAGGCAATTGCATAAAATTTCTGGAGAACTGCAAGATCTAGTTATGGCAATTCGTATGGTACCACTATCAACTACCTTTATGAAAATGCATCGAATTGTTAGGGATATGACAAGAAAACTAGGAAAAAACGTTGAGCTAGATGTTTATGGAGAAGAAACTGAAGTTGATAAGAATATTATTGAAAAAATCGCAGATCCCTTAATGCATATTATTCGTAATGCTATTGATCATGGCATAGAAGATGAACAGACACGGGTAGAAAACGGGAAAAATAGACAAGGAACAATTGTACTTGAAGCTAAAAATTCAGGAAGTGATGTTCTCATTATTATTAAAGATGATGGCAAAGGTCTTCATAAGAAGGCTTTATATGAAAAAGCAGATTCAAATGGTTTAGTGAATAGACCCTTTGAAGAAATGAGTAATAGGGAAATTTACAATTTAATATTACATCCTGGTTTTTCAACGAAGCAGAAGGTGACTGAATTTTCAGGCAGGGGAGTTGGAATGGATGTTGTCACAAAGAATATTGAAAGTATAGGTGGCTCAGTTATTGTAGATAGTGAACTAGGCCATGGAACTACTATCATATTAAAAATCCCCTTGACCATTGCAATTATTGAAGGGATGAATATAAAAGTAGGAGAGACAAGATTTACTATTCCAATTATGACAATAGAAGAATCCTTTAGACCAGAGAATAATGAAATCATTTGTGATACACAAGGACAAGAAATGATTATGGTAAGGGGCCGTTGTTATCCCATTTTACGACTCCACGATTTTTATAAAATTCCTACAGAAATAAAGGATTTCAATGATGGAATACTCATTATGGTACAGGATGGTGAATGTAATTTTTGCATATTTGCAGATGAACTTTTGGGTCAACAACAAGTGGTTGTAAAATCCTTACCCAATTATATAAAAAAGTACCGAAAAATAAAAGGATTAGGAGGGTGCACATTACTAGGTGATGGTAGCATTAGTCTAATACTAGATGTGGGTGAATTATACTTATAAAAGATAAATTTTAAATTGTACTCAGAAAAGGAAGGTGAACATATGGGTGAAGAGATGAATAATGTCCTCTACGAATTGGAAGAGGATACACAAAAGGGAAAATTCCTTACTTTTTCCTTAGGAAATGAATATTATGGAATTGATATTATGTATGTGACAGAGATAGTAGGAATACAGCCTATAACCCTAATACCAGAGTTACCAAATTTCATAAGAGGAATAATTAATCTTAGGGGTAAGATTATACCTGTAATGGATGCAAGGATTAAATTTAACAAGGAACCAAAAGAATATAATGACCGCACATGTATTA
The DNA here is from genome assembly GCF_025210435.1 of Anaeromicrobium sp. Taxonomy (GTDB): domain Bacteria; phylum Bacillota; class Clostridia; order Peptostreptococcales; family Thermotaleaceae; genus Anaeromicrobium. The sequence goes on along the minus strand of NZ_JAOART010000045.1, from coordinate 6,174 downwards.
TTGTTATTGATGTTTTAGAATTGTCCATTGGAATTATTGTAGATGCTGTATCTGAAGTACTTCCTATTAGGAATGAGGATATTGTTCCTCCACCAAATTTAAATACTGGCGGTCAAAAATATATAAAGAGTATAGGGAAATGTAATGATAATGTAATACTCATATTAGACTGTGAGAAATTATTAAATGAAAGTGAGATGGATGAATTGAAGAGTTCAAATGAATAGGGAGGGTATGAAGATGAAATGGTTTTTAAATATGAAGATAACAATAAAATTAATTAGTGCATTTATTATTGTAGCTATTTTGGCAGGGGTTGTTGGAGTAATAGGTATGAATAATATTAAAAAAGTTGATAAAAATGGTTACATATTATATACCAATATGACTGTGCCTTTAGGTGAATCGGCGGAAATGGCTAAGTTGTTCCAAAAAGCTCGTGTGAATATGAGAGAAATGATATTAGAAGATGATCGAGAGAAAATTGATGCGAGATATGAAAATATTAAGGTAATTGTAGGAGAGCTAAATTCTTTATCTATTCGATTTAAAGAAAAGGCATTATCAGAAGATATGAAAGAGGCTTTTGCAGAATTTATGAAAGCAAGAGCTAATTTCGGTTCCTATTTAGAAGAGTATTATAATTTGTGTATTGAGAATAAAGATGAAGAAGCTTATAAACTCATAAAGGGTCATCTGCGTATTGCAGCAGATGCAGAACAAGATGCCATTGATTTGTTAGTATCTATGAAAGTAGAAGATGCTAAAGAAAAGGCACTAGAAAATGAGGAATTAACAAAAAAATCTATTAAAACAATGACTATTTTAATTGCTAGTGCAGTGATTGTTGCTATTAGTCTGGGCATATTCATTGCTAAAATTATCAGTAAGCCTCTTAATGAAATGGTACTAGCTGCAAATAGTATTGCTGATGGTAACTTAGACATTCATATTCATCTTGATTCTAAAGATGAAGTAGGATCATTGGCTAAAGCCTTTAAAATGATGACTAATAATATTAATCATGTTATGAGAAATATTAATTCTGCCTCTGATCAAGTAGCATCAGGTTCGAAGCAAGTGTCTGATTCTAGTATGTCTTTATCTCAAGGGGCAACAGAACAAGCTAGCTCAATAGAGGAATTAACAGCCTCCATAGAAGAAATTGCTTCTCAAACAAGACAAAATGCATCTAATGCGGATAAGGCAAAAGAGATGTCCATGTCAGCCCAAAAATATGCACAACAGGGTAATGAGCAGATGACAGATATGTTAAAGGCAATGGGAGAAATTAATGATTCATCCAACAATATTTCAAAGATCATTAAAGTTATTGATGATATTGCATTCCAGACAAATATCTTAGCATTAAATGCGGCTGTTGAAGCAGCTAGAGCAGGTCAACATGGAAAGGGATTTGCAGTTGTAGCTGAAGAAGTACGAAATTTAGCTGCTAGATCTGCCAATGCAGCTAAGGAAACAACAGCAATGATAGAAGGGTCTATTAATAAAGTAGAATGTGGAACAAAGATAGCTAGTGAAACGGCACAAGCACTCAATAAAATTGTAGAAGGTGTATCTAAGGCTACTGAACTTGTTGGAGAGATTGCTATAGCATCAAGTGAACAAGCCTTAGCAGTAGATCAAATAAATCAAGGAATTACACAAATTTCTCATGTTGTCCAAACAACCAGTGCAACATCGGAAGAAACAGCTGCAGCTAGTGAAGAATTATCAGGTCAAGCACATATGTTGAAATCTCAAGTGGCCATATTCAAATTAAAGGAAGTGAAATCAGGGAGAGAATACGGTGAAGAAAGTATTAATCCAGATGTTCTAAGGATGATTGAAAATATGAAATCTAATAATGGGGAAAATGAAGAATTTAAGAAGACAAAAAAAATACTACTAAGCGATTCTGACTTTGAAAAGTACTAGAGATAAAGAGGAAATATAGAATGATAAAGGGAGGTAAAACCTCCCTTTAAAAAAGTAGGTGTATAAATGATTAAGATTACAGATGGTGAATTTAGATTATTATCATCATATATTAAGGAACATAGTGGTATTAATCTAAAAAATGAGAAAAAAACACTACTAGTCGGTAGACTCAGTAGTATATTAAACGAACTTGGAATAGATAATTTTATGGCATATTATAAGTATCTGAAAAATGATACAGGGGGTAAAGAACTTAGCCGTTTAATAGATAAAGTAACAACTAACCATACATACTTTATGAGAGAACCAGAGCATTTTAATTATTTTAGTCAAATCGTCTTACCCTACTTAAAAAAGACAGTAACAAGCAGAGATCTTCGCATATGGTGTGCTGCAAGTTCCACAGGTGAAGAACCTTATACTTTAGCAATTTTGATGGCGGATTTTTTCAAGAATGAAGAACATCTATGGGACAAGAAATTGTTAGCAACGGATTTATCATTAAGTGTTTTGAAAGAAGCTCAAAGGGGTAATTACAATAATGAAAAAATTAGTTTATTACCCAAAATTTGGGTGTTAAATTATTTTAATAAGGTGGGAAACAATAGATATGAAATAAAGGATACTTTGAAGAAGGAAGTTATCTTTAGAAGATTTAACCTATTAGAACCAGTTTTTCCTTTTAAGAAAAAACTACATGTGATTTTTTGTAGAAATGTTATGATTTATTTTGATAATGATACAAAAAATGAACTTGTTGAAAAGATGTATGATAGTCTGGAATATGGAGGATACCTGTTTATTGGTCATTCTGAATCTATAGACCGTAATAAGACAAGGTTTAAGTATGTGAAACCAGCTGTCTACCGAAAGTTGTGATAGGGGGGGGATTATGCCTATTCGAGTGTTAGTTGTAGATGATAGTATTGTTTTTCGACAAATTTTGGCAAAGGGAGTAGCTACGGATTCAAATATTCAAGTGGTTGCTACAGCTATTGATCCTTTTCATGCTAGAGATAAAATTCTAGAGTTTGAACCAGATGTAGTTACTTGTGACATTGAGATGCCCAAAATGAATGGGATTGAGTTTGTAAGGAGACTCATACCACAGTATCCAATACCCGTGATTGTAGTGAGTTCCATAAGTGATAAAGTCTTTGATGCTATGGATGCTGGAGCTGTTGATTTTGTATCAAAACCAGATGCCAACTCACCAAAGGATGTTCAAAGATTCATTATAGAACTTATTAGAAAGATTAAAGGGGCTTCAAAGGCTAATATTTTAATAGGTGAGCCTAAGGAAAGTGCAAGGCACAATATGCCAAGGGAGATTAGGCAACATGAAATTATTGGTATTGGTGCTTCAACAGGTGGGATAGACGCAATTTATAAGCTATTGGAGCAATTACCAAAGGGCTTACCTGGAATTGTAATAGTGCAACACATTCCACCAATTTTTTCTAAAATGTTTGCACAACGCCTTCATAATCAGACACATTTTAATGTAAAAGAAGCTATAAATGGTGATATTATAAAAAGAAATCATATTTATCTTGCACCAGGAGATAAACATGTACAAGTGAGAAAAAGAAAGGATGGTTATTTTTTAAAAGTATTTGGAGGGGAAAAGGTAAATGGTCATTGTCCATCCGTTGATGTGCTATTTAAATCTATTGCCGAACAAGCAGGAGAAAGGGCATTAGGTGTAATATTAACAGGAATGGGGTATGATGGAGCTAAAGGTATAAAACTTATGAAAAGAAAAGGAGCCATAACCCTTGGACAAGATGAAAAATCAAGTGTTGTTTATGGCATGCCAAAGGCAGCATATGATTTGAATGGAATAACGAAGCAATCTTCATTAGAGTTAATGGGGCATTATATAGTTAAGTATTTGAGGTGAGTTATGCTATATGAAGGGTAATATGGATTATTATAAGATACTTGAGGCTCTAGGTGATGGGGTAATATGTCTTAATGAGTCAAATGAAATTGAATATATGAATGAAAAGGCAATTGAAATTATTGGTAAAAGAATAATTTCAGAAGATAGGATACCTGTAAATCAAGTTTTTAATATAAGAACAGATAATAGTGAGTCTATCATTATGGAAGTAATTAAAAGTGTCCGTTTAACAGGAAATGGAAGGGGATTAGAAAAAGATTCATATCTTGTAATATCCCCAGGAGAAAAGAAATATATTTCAGCAAGTGTATCATTAATTAGAATGGAAATGAATGACCATGTAGTAATTAGCTTTAGGGACATTACGAGATTGAAGAAATTAGAAAAGGACAATCTAGAGCAAAAGTATAATTTAGAATCAATATTTAATTCATTACCATTAGGTATCGTGATTGTAGATAAAAATGGAAAAGTATTAAAGACTAATCCATTTATGATGTGTAAATTTGGGGTTTCAAGTATGAAAGAAGGAACACAGGTCCTTGGAAACCTGTTAAAATGCAGTAATGCCAGAGATTCCATTTGTGGTTCTGCTCATGCATGTAAAGATTGCAAACTTAAAAGGAATATACGTTTACTCAATGAGAATAAGGAAGGGCTTAATAGAATTAAGGTGAAATTTTCACATTATATTAATGGTAAACATGTGCCTAGAGATTATCAAGTGGAATTTGTTAAAACATATAGAAATGCTGAGGCACATATATTAATCATGATTCAAGATACTACGGAACAAATGAATTATGAGAGAAAAATTAAAAAAGCAAAGAAAGAAGCAGAAGAAGGAAATAGACTTAAAAGTGAGTTTTTATCAAATATGAGTCATGAAATAAGGACACCTCTTAATGGCATAATAGGTATGATTGATTTAACTAAAAGAGAGATTAAAGAAGATGACCTTAGAGAAAACTTAGAGATAGCAAAAGTTTCTAGTTTAAACCTATTACAAATTATTAACAGTGTTTTAGATATATCTAAGATAGAAGTAGGTAAATTTGAGCTAAATCACAAAAAAATGCATATAGGAGAGGTATTAAATGAAGTTAAGAAAGAAAATGAACCAAAGGCATTAAAAAAGAATGTTCAATTATTTGTTAAACTCTGGTCTGAAGAGAGGAAGTATATCATTGGAGATGAAGTTCGATTAAAACAATTACTTACGAATTTAGTAGATAATGCCATTAAATTTACTGATGTGGGAGAAGTTTTACTTGATTATAAAGTGAAAGAATATGATAGTGAAAAAATGACTATTGAATTCCACATTAAGGATACGGGTATTGGAATTAATAAGGAAGATACTCATAAGTTGTTCGAAAGTTTTATTCAGGCAGATGGATCATTTACAAGGGAAAAGGGTGGGGCAGGATTAGGCCTTGCAATATCAAAAAATATTGTTGAAAAATTTGGTGGAGAACTTAAATTTATCAGTGAACTAAATAGGGGCTCTGATTTTTTCTTTACCATATGTGTAAAGTGCTGGAATGAAAGTCATATTCAAAATATTAATATATAACTACATATATCCATTGTATAATAAATTATTGAAAAGGAGAGAACGTATGCTAAAAATATTAATTGCAGAAGATGATATGATTAGTAGAAAATTACTATGGAAAGTATTGGCTGAATATGGGGAATGCGATTTGGTGGTTAATGGTATTGAAGCAATTGATGCATATATGATAGCTTTAAAGGAAAAAGAACCTTATGATTTAATATGTTTAGATATTATGATGCCTAAAGTGGATGGGATTAAGGTACTAAAAACAATTCGTGATATAGAAATCCAGTTTAATGTAGAAAAAGAGGCTAAAATAATTATGGCTACAGCATTATCAGAAAGGGAAGTGGTTGATGATTCCTTTGAAAAAGGGGCAAATGCCTATGCAGCCAAACCTATTGATATTGATAAATTGTTAGAGGTTATGAAAAATCTAGAATTAATATAGACGTAGAATAGGTAATGTAAAAAAGTTTGTTTTCTTTAGAACACAAACTTTTTCACATTACCTGATTCCACCGATTAAACCCTCCACTAATTAATTGTTGGAGGGTTCTCTTAGGTGTGCCCATTCATCAATTTCTAGTAACTAGAAAGGTAGTATATAAGCATTATTGATAAATATATCTCATATTTCGCATAACTAATTTTACCAAATATAAAGTATAAAAATCTATCATAAATTCCATTATTATAGAAGTAAGAGAATAAAGAGAGGATGGAATTTATGCATAATATAGACTTTCGCTTTAAAACTCATAAT
>NZ_JAOART010000044.1 GCF_025210435.1 Anaeromicrobium sp. | reverse complement strand
TTATTCAACATCTAGTGGCAATAGCAAGAGGGCTACACCTGTTCCCATACCGAACACAGAAGTTAAGTCTCTTAGCGCCGATGGTACTTGGTGGGTAACTGCCTGGGAGAGTAGGACGTTGCTAGTTTAAAGACAAAGGATTTTATCCTTTGTCTTTTTTATTTGGGTTCATATGCCTAACAAGAAAAGAGAAGATAGAATCTCTTCCCTCTTAATCAGTAATTTTAATATTTCCCCTCTGTAATCCTGCAAATCCTGATCTGACAAATTCAACTATGCCATAAGGGGTAATCATTTCTATATATGCAGAGATTTTATTAGAGTCTCCTGTGAGTTCTACAGTCATGGTATCTTTAGATACGTCAATTATCTTTCCCCTAAATATATTAGTAGTTTCAATTAAAGAAGCTCGAGTGTCTAGAGTTGTTTTAATTTTTACTAGAACTAATTCCCTGTAAACTGCATTGTCTGCTTTTAATTCTATTACCTTTATAACTGGAATTAGTTTGTAAAGTTGTTTGGTAATTTGTTCTATAATATAATCATCATCAGCAATAGTTATAGTCATACGTGATATCTTAGGATTTTCCGTTTCCCCTACAGATAGGCTGTCTATATTGTATCCCCGTCGGCTAAATAGACCTGCTATTTTACTTAGGACCCCTGATTGATTTTCTACTAATACGGATAGTACTCTTCTATTAATTTTAATCTCCTCCTTAAAGTGTTGCAAAATCAGGATCAACCATACACTCGATTAAATAAGGTTTATCAGATTTTAAAGCATTTTCTATTACTTCTTCAAATTCCCCGTTGTTATTTACAGAAATACCATCTATTCCATAGGCCTTAGATAAGAGAATAAAGTCTGGATTTTGTAAATCAACGCCATAGTAGTTTCCTTTTCCATAGGCATTATACTGTAGTTCCCTTACCATACCTAATCTATTATTATTAAATAGAATTATAAGTATAGGTAGATTGTTTTGAGCAATAGTTCCTAATTCCCCTAAGGACATTTGAAAACCACCGTCACCAGTAATACATATAACCTTATTAGTACTAGCAAACTGTGCTCCAATAGATGCAGGCAAGGAGTATCCCATAGTACCAAGGCCACCAGATGTTAATATGGACCTTTTACCACTGAACTTAAAATTTCTAATGGTCCAAATTTGATTTTGGCCCACGTCAGCTGTAATTATAGAATTATGATCTGCTTCATCAGAGAGATAATTTAGAGCTATTTTAGGATTAACATATTTTTCATTAATAATATTCTTTTGTTTCTCACAAGATCTAATAACTTGTAATTGGTCTATCCAATCATTAGTATCTAAGCTAGTTATTTTTTCATTTAATTCCTGTAATATGGTTTTAGCATCACCAACTATAGGTACATGGGATTTTATGTTTTTTCCCACTTCGGCTGGGTCTATATCTATATGTATTATATGAATGTCATCATTTAAAGATTGAATTAGATTGTGAGCCCTATCGGCTATTCTTGCCCCTATGATCATTACTAAATCAGCTTTGCTAACTATATTTTTAGAGTCCTTATTTCCATGAATTCCAACCATTCCTAAATGATATTTTGAATCTTCGTTTAATGCACCTATACCCATAAGAGTATGGATTACAGGTATTTGTCCCTTATTTACAAATTCTCTAAATTCATCTATTGCATTTGCACAAATTATGCCTCCACCTACACAAATAAGAGGACGTTTAGAACCTTTTAGTTTATTTAAGGCTCGCTTAATTTGTCCTAGATGACCCTTATATATAGGTTTGTATCCTAGTATATTTATGTCTGATGGGTAGTTGAATTTCATTTTCTCCCTTTGGATATCTACAGGAATATCAATAAGTACTGGCCCAGGGCGACCAGTTTTAGCGATATAGAAGGCTTCTTTTATTATTCTAGGAATATCTTGGGCTTTTTTTACTAAATAATTATGTTTTGTAAAAGGTTCAGTAGAGCCTACTATATCTGCTTCTTGAAATACATCTTTACCTATTAGGTTAGAATTTACTTGACCTGTAATTACTACTAATGGAATGGAATCCATGTAGGCTGTAGCTATCCCTGTGATTAAGTTTGTAGCACCAGGTCCTGATGTGGCTAAACAAACGCCTACTTTCTTACTAGCCCGGGCATAGCCGCTGGCACAATGGGCAGCAGATTGTTCATGGCGGACTAAGATATGGTCTATATTAGAGTGTCTAAGAGACTCATAAAGAGGTAGGACTGCACCTCCTGGGTATCCAAATATAAATCTTACATCCTCTTTTTCTAAACATTTAATTATAATATCTGATGTTTTCATATCCTATCTCCTTTAAAAAATATTTCAACTATCGTAGCAAAAAATAGGACTCTTGTCAATAAATTCTTAAAATTGAGAAAAATATTTTTAATATATGAAAAATCAAATATAAAGGTATTGACATATGTTTCTACTATATATATAATTTATATAATTTAATATGATAAAACTTATCCAGAGAGGTGGAGGGACTGGCCCTATGAAACCCGGCAACCTGCGTAAAGCAAAGGTGCTAAATCCTGCAGCAATTAAGCTGAAAGATGAGAATATATTTTTAGTATATAAACCTCTTTCAGTATGAAAGAGGTTTTTTAAAATTCAAAAATTAATAAAGATTTCATCAAGAGAGGTGGAGGGACTGGCCCTATGAAGCCCGGCAACCTGCGTAAAGCTAAGGTGCCAAATCCTGCAGCAATTAAGCTGGAAGATGAGAGGAAAGTTTAAAAAAATACAAACAAACTCTCTTATCCTTAAGAGAGTTTTTCATTTTATTAATAACCTAGTTTGACGAGGAGTGAGAATATGAAGATTAAAAATTTATTTAATCAGAAAAAACCTGTTATTTCCTTTGAAATTTTTCCACCAAAGAAAAGTAGTTCTATAGATACCATATATAAAACTATTGATGGATTAGGAGAATTGAAACCAGATTATATAAGTGTCACTTATGGAGCAGGGGGTAGTGGCCATGAAAATAAGACATTAGAAATTGCATCTATAGTTAAGAATAAATATAATATAGAGGCTTTGGCCCATCTTACTTGCATATCTTCCACAAAGGATGAGATAGACCATGTACTAAGAGAACTTAGAGAAAATAATATTGAGAATATTTTAGCTTTGCGGGGAGATATTCCTAATGATCCCGATTTTAAATTTCCAGATCCTCTACACTATAGGTATGGATCTGATTTAGTCAAACATATTAGGGATTATGGCAAATTTTCCATAGGAGGAGCTTGTTATCCTGAGGGCCACATAGAAAATAATAATATGGATAAGGATATGGAAAACTTAATTAGAAAAGTAAATTGCGGTACAGACTTTTTAATAACACAACTATTTTTCGAAAACAATAATTTTTATAAGTTCCATGAAGATTTATTAAATAAGGGGATAAATATTCCTATACAAGCAGGGATCATGCCTGTTACTAATAAGAAGCAAGTAGAGCGAATTGTATCCCTTTGTGGGTCCTATATACCACCTAAATTTATGAAAATAATGAATAAATATGAACATAACAAGGAAGCCCTAATGGAGGCAGGTATATGTTATGCTACGGAACAAATAATAGATTTATTATCTTCTGGAATTGACGGAATCCATATATATACTATGAATAAACCAGAAATAGCCCATAGAATAATAAAGAATATAGGTTATGTACTAAAAGCATTAAATGAAAAGGCCGTATAAAAAGTTATAATTATAGATCTCGCATTCATAAACCAGCTTTATGTGAGCCTATTTCAGGAAACCATTGAAAATCTTTTCCACCCAAGTCCTTGTCACAAGCAAAAGTGTGAATCTTCGTAGATAGGTTCATGAGTCATGTTCAAGTAGCATAGAATGTTGTGACGTTCCAGGGTTCCAAAGATTTTCAATGGTTTCCCTTATAGGCAAGTTACTGTATAAGGGAAACTTATAATTGATAAATCTATAAAAGGGTGGGAGATAGGCATGTCTATTGATAAAAAAGAAGTTCTTAGATATTTATCATATAAAAACCAATATATAGACGAAAAATTAAATAATCTCATAGATGAATGTATTGTTGAAATAAAATCCATATCTAAACCTAAATACGTGTATGATATATTTAATATAAATAAGGATAATGGATATATATTAGAAAATACTAACTTTACTTTAGAGGGAGAAAATATAAAGGAACACTTAAAGGATTCAACTAAATGTGTTGTAATGGTGGCCACACTAGGAAGTATGGTTGATTATAAGATAAGGTATTATGAAAAAATTAATTTAACAAAGGCCCTCATATTAGATGCCTGTGCCACTACCTATATAGAGTATATTTGTGATAGGATTGAAGAAGAAATTAAAGAAATTGCAAGGAACGAAGGTAAGAACATTACCTTTAGATATAGTCCTGGATATGGTGATTTTTCCATTGAAGTACAAAATAATATACTAAATATATTAGATGGAAATAAAAGAGTTGGAGTGACTGCCACAGAATCTAGTATATTGATACCTAGAAAATCAGTAACGGCCCTTATTGGATTTCAGATAAAGGAAAAGAAAAATATAAATAAATGTTTAAGTTGTAATAAATATGAGAGTTGTAGTTTTAGGCATATGAAAGAAATAAACTAGTCAGTTCTCTGAGGAATTTGGATTATTTTCAAGGCATGGTGAGCGAGCATATTGAACATATGTAAGGGAGCCATAACGAAGAAAATAATTCAAATAACCAGTGGAATAATTAATTTATTTTTTGAATATGCCTTAGAAAAGGAGAGATTAGTTGTGGACATTAGGGAAAAGTTAAAGGATTCCATATTATTTTTTGATGGTGCTATGGGTACTATGCTACAGGAGAGAGGATTAAAAAGGGGTGAAATACCAGAGACTTATAACATAATACATCCTCATATAGTAAAAGAAATTCATAAAAAATACGTGGAAGCAGGGGCAGATATAATAACTACAAATACCTTTGGGGCTAATGAATTAAAATTAAAAGATACACCATACTCTGTGGAAGAAATAATAAATGCAGCAGTAAAAAATGCTAAGGAAGTGGCAGAAAATAAATATGTGGCTCTAGACATGGGGCCCATAGGTCAAATGATGGAGCCCATGGGAACTCTAAAATTTGAAAGGGCCTATGACATATTTAAGAGGCAAGTAATAGCAGGAACTAAGGCAGGATGTGATTTAATATTAATAGAGACCATATCAGATTTATATGAGATGAAGGCAGCCATACTAGCAGCAAAAGAAAATAGTAAATTACCCATATTTGCAACTATGACCTTTGAAGAAGACGGACGAACTTTTACAGGAACAGACCCTGTTAGTATGGTAATTTTCCTAGAAGGTATAGGAGTAGATGTACTAGGAATGAATTGTTCATTGGGCCCTAATGAAAGTAAACATATAATAACTAAAATATTAGACTATTCATCAATACCTGTTATGATACAGCCTAATGCAGGATTACCTAAAATTGTAAATGACCAGACCCTTTATGATGTGACCCCCCATGAGTTTGGAACTACCATAGAAGAACTAGGGTCTTTAGGAGTTAGAGTAGTTGGAGGGTGTTGTGGTACAAATGATAAGTTCATAAGGGAAGTGGTAAATAGATTAAAGGATAAGGAACCAGTAAAAGTAAAAGATAAAGAATTTACTGCTGTAACTTCCGCCACAAAAAATGTAATAATCGATGAAGTTGTAATGATAGGAGAGAGAATAAATCCAACGGGAAAGAAAAAATTTAAAGAAGCCCTTAGAGATAGGAATATAGATTATATATTAAAAGAAGCAATACTACAAAAGGAAAAGGGGGCCCATATATTAGATGTGAATGTTGGGTTACCAGAAATAGATGAGATAGGTCTATTGAAGGATGTAACGAAAGAAGTACAGTCCATAGTAGATTTACCCCTACAAATCGATAGCACGGACCCTGTGGCCATAGAGGCGGCCATAAGGGCGTACAATGGAAAGGCCATAATAAATTCTGTAAATGGAAAAGAATCTGTTATGAAGGATATATTTCCCATAGTTAAAAAATATGGAGCTTGTGTAGTGGCCCTTACCCTAGATGAAGATGGAATACCATCTAAGGCTGAAGATAGGGTAAAAATTGCAGAAAAGATTATACAAGGGGCTAAAGAGTATGGAATAGATAAAAAGCATATATTAATAGATTGTTTAGTTCTTACGGCCAGTGCTCAACAAGAGGAAGTATTAGAAACTATAAGGGCAGTAAAGATGGTAAAGGAAAAGTTTAATGTAAAAACCACCCTAGGAGTTAGTAATGTATCCTTTGGACTACCAAATAGAAGATTATTAAATAAGACCTTTTTAAGTATGGCCTTAGCTAGTGGACTAGATGCTCCCATAGTAAATCCTAAGGATGAGGATATATTAGAGACTATATTTGCATATAAAGTCCTTGCCAATGAAGATAAGGAATCAAAAATCTATATAGACAATTTTAAGGATGTGAAAAATCCTAAAGGTGAAGTGAAAACTTCCCATTTAACACTACAAGAAATCATAATAAAGGGACTAAAGGCAGAGGCAAAGGATAAGACCATAGGGCTTTTAAAGGAAAAGGCTCCAATCCAAATAGTAAATGAAGATTTAATTCCAGCTCTAGATATAGTAGGGAATAGATTTGAAGAGGGAAGTGTATTTTTGCCACAACTTATAATATCGGCAGAAACGGTGAAAAGGGCCTTTGAAGTTATAAAGGATAGAATAAAAAGGGAAGAAGAACAAATAAGTAAAGGAAAATTAATATTAGCCACGGTGCAGGGAGATATTCACGATATAGGTAAGAATATAGTGAAGGTTATACTAGAAAATTATGGCTTTGAAGTGATAGATTTAGGAAAAGATGTGGATCCTATGGAAATAGTACAAGTGGCTAAGGATGAAAATATAAAATTAATAGGGTTAAGTGCCCTTATGACTACTACAGTAAAAAGCATGGAAGAAACCATAAGGCTTTTAAGAGAAAATGAAGTAGAATGTGAAGTCTTTGTGGGTGGAGCCGTATTAAACGAAGAATACGCTCAGATGATTAAGGCAGATTATTATGCTAAAGATGCAAAAATAGCTGTGGAAATTGCAAATAAAGTGTTAAATTAATAGAGAGAAACTAATTTTTTTATAAAAAACTTTATACATTCAGCAATTTGCTACAAAAATAGTAATATACGTCCATTTATAGACAAAGGAAAAAGGTGTACCATATAGAATAAGAAGGTATAAAGTCTTTATAAAAGAGGTTAGATTATGATTTTAAAAATTATTTTAACAATAATGTTATGTATACCTATGGCATGTTTACAAATATATTTAATCAGAGATGCCATAGAAGAGATGGGTAAAAAGCCTTCTCCCAAAAAAGAGTCTATTAAAAAAGATTATGGGCACATGAGGATAGCAAAATAATATAATAAAATAGTAGAGTTATTAAAAAAGAAAGTATAAAATACTTTCTTTTTTGATGACTATTAATTCCATATGAAAATACTTTTATTTGATACAAATTTTATAACATGATATTATTATATTTATATACTATTTGTATAGACATATATTTTATTATAAGGAGAGTCTAAAATGTATATAATTAAGCAGACTATTAAACAAAAAAGGTTATCCTTTTGGAAACTTTGTCTAATGATTGTAGGAACTATTATTATACTTGATATTTCGTTAATACTATTAAAAATAGTAAGTCCTATCCTAGCTACAATAGGGGCTTTATTATCATTTGGGTTAGCAGTATGTGCCTGTTTATATATTATATATAGGAGAATTTCCTATTATAATTATAAGATAATAGGTGATGAACTTATAATGGAAAGAGTATTTGGTAGAGCAAGTCATTCTTTTTTAAGTTTAAAATTAAGTGAACTAGAATTATTTGAAGCATACAATAAGATAGATATAGAAAGAGTAAAAGAAAAAAAGGCAAAGACTTATAAATTTACTTCTACTAGGGAAACAAAAAACTGGTATATGGGTGAATTTACTAGAGGTGGAGATTCATATAGGTTTATATTTGAACCTAATAAAGAACTTCTAAATGCTATAAAATCAGTAATGTCATATTAAAAGGTAGCCCTAGGGCTACCTTTTTGGTTAAGCCTCTAAAAAAGGTACAATAATATTGAAATTTCTTATGACACAGACATACAGTAAATGAATAGAATATTATATAAAGGCCATAATTAATAAAGAGGTGAGGCTTTTGAGTAATTGTATTATGTGTATGGAAAAACCTAAGGAATACATAAATTTATTAGATGAACGTATATGCAGAGAATGTGAAAGAAAAATTACGGGCTTATCTATAGACGACATTGAATATGAATACTACAGCATGATGATTAAGAAAATATGGAGTAAGTACTTAGTTAAATATAATGAGAGCTACTAATTAGTAGCTCTCATTATTTTCATTATAAAAAATAAATAAAAATTATATCTATTACAAATAATTACAAAAATTTCCAGATGATTATGTTAGGATGTTATGGCAGGGGGGATAGCCATGAAGAAAAAAATTAAAATTTTATTATTAATCATTTCTCTTTTAATAAGTACAACTTACACAACTTATGGATATGTAGGAATAGATGGATGGATACCTATGATGACAGAAGGCAGTATACTTACTAAGGAGTTGGCATCTGTATTAGAGATGGAATGTAATACAGATGTGGAGTCAGATGATAAGTTAACTTTAACATTGAAAAATGGAGAGTGGTTAAATGATAATGAGGTAAATGAAAGTACTTTTGAAAAGGAATTTACTAGATATAATGATGAACTAAAAATAATAAAAAAAAGTAAGAACACTGTAGTGTGTTCTGTATCAGGGCTAAAAGGAAATAGTAAGTTAAAAATCCCAATATTATGCAAAGGACAAAGGGAAGGAAACATATTTTTAAAAGTAACCAGTGAAAAGAAAGGAAAGATCTATGAAGATGCTTGTGTTGCATCTGTACATAATGGAGAAATAGAAGGTAGTGTAGGTGGATCTGGAGAGTTTCAAGGTCATAAAAAACATAATATATCAGGAGTTTTATACACAGAATCTTTTGGAAGTTTACCAAAGGGAAAAGTTCAAATAACCTTTGAACTTAGTAATGAATTTGAATTTATGGATGATGGAAAAATAGAATATACACATATATCTAATGTGAAAAGTGATACTAAAATATCAGATAATAGATTAGTTATAAATCTAGATTTTTCTCAAGCTATATATGAAAGAAATGATGTATTTATTAGCTTTGAAAAAATTTCTATAGAAGCTAAAGAAGGGGCTAAGAGCCAAGATGTAATGGCAAAATTATATATAGATGGTAACCAAGTAGAGGAAGATAGAGTAGGGAAATATAAGGCAGAAGTAAAGGAGAAAATTAAGGAAGAATCTAAGAGTGAAAGAAATAGTAATTCAATAAAAGATAAAAATAAAAAAGAATCTAGTAATAAAAAAGAATATAGTAATAAAAAAAATAATAGTTCAACAAAAAATAAGAGCACAGAAGACATAATAAAGGAAATAAAAGAAGCAGCTAAAAAAGAAAGTGAATTCATGGAAGAAATAGAAAAAGATAAAAATAAAAAAGAATCTAGTAGTAAAAAAAATAATAATTCAACAAAAAATAAGAGTACAGAAGATATAATAGCGGAAATAAAGGAAGCAGCTAGAAAAGAAAGTGAATTTATGGAAAAAATAGAAAAAGATAAAAGAGAATCTAACATAAGAAAAAATAATAATTCAACGAAAAGAAAGGGTACGGAGAGCATAGTAGTAGGAAATAAATCTAAAAATATTTTTGCAGATATAAGTAGTCATTGGGCAAGGGGTTACATAGAACGGTTAGCAAAACAAAATATCATTTCAGGTTTCGATGATGGGAAATTTAAACCAGAAGACCATGTAACAAGGGCTCAAGTGGCCACCATATTAGTAAAGGGGTTAGATATAGATTTGAGTACTTATGAAAATAATAAAGTATTTGATGATGTGGAGACTGAAAGTTGGTATGGTAAGTTTGTTTATGTATGTCAGAGAAATAATCTGATAAATGGATTTAATGGACAGTTTAATCCAGAAAGAGAAATATCAGGACAAGAGTTAATTCAAATAGTTGTAAATGCATACGAGAAAAAATATGGACAAATAAAAATAGGTCTAGAAGATATAAAAAATAAAGAAGATGTAAGTAGTTGGGCTAAAGTGGCCTTAGCTAAGGGTGAAAAAATTGGATTAACAAATAATATTCTTGATCCTTTAAAATACAAAGAAAAGGCAAAGAGAGGTCAAGTGGCTACATTAATATATGAATTAATAAGATAAGAGTGTGAAAGGGTGGCATTGTTTTATGCTACTCTTTTATATTATGGCATAACCTATGTCTATAATATTTTTTTATTTATGTTAAAATAATAGTATATATTTAAATTAGGAAGAGGTATAGTATGAAAGGATTATTCATTAGTTTTGAAGGACCAGACGGAGCAGGGAAAACAACTCAGATAAAAATGTTAGAAGAATATCTTAAAAATAAAGGCTATGATGTAGTTCTTACTAGAGAGCCTGGAGGCACATCCATAAGTGAGCAGATAAGAAAGGTAATATTAGATGTAAACAATGGAAATATGAATTATATGACAGAAGCCCTTTTATATGCTGCATCTAGGGCACAACATGTAAGTGAAGTAATAAAGGCATCTATAGATGATGGTAAAATAGTAATTTGTGATAGATTTGTGGATTCTAGTGTGGTGTACCAGGGAATAGGTAGAAACTTAGGTATAGATACGGTGGAAGCCATAAATAAATTTGCCGTAGATGATTGTATGCCACATGTGACTTTTCTGTTTAAAATATGTCCAGAGGAAGGGATTAGGAGAAAGTCTAAGCAAGGAGAAAAGGATAGACTAGAAAATGAGAAAATAGATTTTCATAAAAGAGTTTATAAAGGGTATGAAGAATTAAGGGATAAACATGTAAATAGGATACAAGAAATAGATGCAGAAAGAACCATAGAAGAAATCCATGAGGATATTAAGAGACGAATAGATAATATATTGTAAACTATTTAAGGGGGTTATGCTATGAAACTAATAGTTGCTATAGTGCATGATGAGGATGCTCAAGGGGTAGTTGAAAAATTAACTGAAAATGGATATGGAGTTACTAAATTAGCTTCTACAGGGGGATTTTTAAGGGCAGGAAATACTACTATACTTGTGGGAGTAGAAAAGGAAAAGGTTGATAAGGTAATAGATATAATAAAAGATATGTGTAAATCAAGGAAAGAAATAGCTACAGCACCTACACCAATAATGGGGAATGCAGGACTTTTAGCAACCTATCCTGTGGAAGTTAAGGTGGGAGGGGCTACTATATTTGTCCTTGATGTAGATCGCTTTGAAAAAGCCTAAATGGGAGGCATAAATGGATTTTAAGAATATTTTAGGCCATGAAAGAACAATAGATAAGTTAAAAGAAACTATTAAAAAAGATAAGGTTGCCCATGGATATATTATTGATGGACCAATTGGAAGTGGAAAAAAAAGTATAGGAAAAGCCTTTGCCAAGGGAATATTGTGTAGTAGTTTTTCTGGTGATTGTTGCAATGTATGTTCCTCATGCTTAAAAATAGAAAGTGATAATCATCCAGATTTAATATATATTTATCCAGATGGAAAAAGTATAAAAAATCATCAGATTGAAAGTCTTCAACAGGAAATCATAAGAAAACCCTATGAAAGTGAAAAGAAAATATTCATAATAAATGATGCAGATTCCATGACAGGTAGTGCACAAAACAGACTTTTAAAGACATTAGAGGAACCTCCTGCCTATGCAGTTATAATAATGTTGAGTACTAATTCTAATAGATTTTTACCTACCATATTATCTAGAATTCAACTTTTAAAATTAAATAGGATACACAGTAATTTAATTGAAAAGTTCATATCAAAAAAATATGATATTCATGGAAATGAAGCTAAAATATATGCTAAACTATCAAATGGTATAGTGGGTAGAGCCATAGAATTAAAAGAATCTGAAGATTTTAACATAAAAAGAGAAGAAACTATAGATATATTGGAAAAATTAATATGTAAGGACCCTTTAAAATTTTTCGATGGAATTGATTTTTTTAGTAAGTATAAGGATAGTGTAGAGGAAATACTAGATATGATGTTATACTGGTTTAGAGACTTAATATTAATTAAAGAAACGGATTGTAATGATTTTTTAATTAACATAGATAAGGTTTCTCAATTACAAGAGCATAGGTATAAACTAGAGAGTAGTAGTTTGGTAGAAATAATAGAAAAAATTGAGGAATCGAAAAAGGATTTAAGGGCACATGTGAATTATCAATTAACAATAGAGAATATGTTGTTATGTATACAGGAGGTACAATAATGGTAAAGGTTGTAGGTATAAGATTTAAAAAGGCCGGAAAAATATACTATTTTGACCCTACAGACATATTAGTAGAAAAGGGACAAAACGTTATAGTAGAAACGGCTAGAGGAGTAGAGTTTGGAGAAGTAGTAGTTGGAATAAAGGAAATATCAGAAGATGAAATAGTAGCTCCTTTAAAATGTGTAATAAGAATTGCCACAGACGAAGATGAGACTATAGATAGAGAAAATAAGGAAAAGCAAAAATTTGCATTTGAGTGTTGTTTAGAAAAAATAGACAAACATGATTTAAATATGAAATTAATTGACGTGGAATATACCTTTGATAATAACAAGATAATATTTTACTTCACGGCAGATGGAAGAATCGATTTTAGAGAACTGGTAAAGGATTTGGCTTCCGTATTTAAGACTAGGATAGAATTAAGGCAAATAGGAGTTAGGGACGAGGCAAAGATGATAAATGGATTAGGTCCATGTGGAAGAACTTTATGTTGTGCCACTTGGCTTGGAGATTTTGAGCCTGTTTCTATAAAAATGGCTAAGGAACAGAGCCTTTCTTTAAACCCTACTAAAATATCAGGTATATGTGGAAGACTTATGTGTTGCTTAAAATATGAGCATGATATGTATGAATGTATGAAGAAAAACTTACCTAATGTGGGAGAAAGAATAGATACTCCAGATGGAGAGGGAATCGTAGTAGATAATAATGTATTGCTAGAATCTGTTAAAGTAAGACTTGTGGAAGATAAAGAAAAAAACAAATTAAGTGAAGATATATATGTTTACAACAAACAGGAGATTAAGAAAAATTGTTCTAGTTGCAAGTGCCCGAGTAAAGATGGACAAGAAGGAATTAAACATAATAAGGAATCTAAGAATAAGAGTAAAAAAATAAAGAAAGAAGAAAATAAGTAGTAGTATGTATAAAGCCTAAAATAATATACCATAATAGATATAGATTTCGTATTTATAAATCAGCTTTATGTGTGCCTATTTCACAAAAATATTGAAAATCTTTTCCACCCAAGTCCTTGTCACAAGCGAAAGTGTGAATCTTCGTAGATAGGTTCATGAGTCATGTTGGAGTAGCATAGGATGTTGTGACGTTCCAGGGTTTCAAGAATTTTCAATATTTTCCCTTATAGGCAAGTTACTGCATAAACAAATCTTAGTATTACGAAATCTATAAGGATAAAACTTTATGAAAGGTGGATAATTATGGCTTATAATATTACGGATGCATGCATTAATTGTGGAGCTTGTGAACCGGAGTGCCCAGTAAGTGTAATTAGTGCAGGAAGTGACAAGTATGTAATCGATGAGTCAGGATGTATTGATTGTGGAGCTTGTGCCAATGTATGTCCTGTAGATGCACCAGTACCACAGTAAAAATGAAAATTATATAAAAAGCCCTTGTGGGCTTTTTTGTTTTTTTAGTATAATTAGGGGAGTGTATGGGTTTATTATGTGAGAATTGGCTTTGTGTGAGCCTACTTCAGGAAAATATATTGAAAAATTTTCTCTTGTAGGCAAGTTGCTGTATAAAGAAAACTTAGTGTTACGAAATCCATATACATATTAAGCAGTAGGAGAGATAAGGATGAATAATTTAGTTTTATCCCATGAGAGGGTAGATGATTTACAATGTAAGGGACTTAGATTAATTCAGAATCCAAAGGGATTTTGTTTTGGAATAGATGCGGTGTTGCTTAGTAATTTTGCTCAGGTAAAGCGAAATTCTAAGGTCATGGACCTAGGAACGGGAACGGGAATTATCCCCATATTATTAGCTGGGAAGACTGAGGCTAAAGAGATCCTGGGAGTCGAGATTCAAGAGGAAGTGGCCAATATGGCAAATCGTAGCGTTAAATTAAATAATTTAGAAGAAAGGGTAAAAATCCTTAATGAAGATTTAAAGGATATACCTTCAAAAGTAGAAAATTATACTTTTGATGTGGTAGTATCCAATCCTCCATATATGAATTCTGGTGGAGGTTTATTAAATCCAGAGAGTATGAAGGCCATATCTAGACATGAGGTTAAGTGTAATTTAGAAGATGTTATTTATACGGCTTTTAAGATGCTTAAGGATAGGGGTAGTTTTTATATGATTCATAGACCCCATAGATTGGTAGATATTATTCATTTATGTAGGAAGTATAAATTGGAACCTAAAAAAATAAGGTTTATACATCCAAATAAAAATAAGAAACCAAATATATTTTTAATAGAGTGTGCGAAGTATGGAAGGCCAGAATTAAAATTTATGGACCCATTATATGTATATACGGAAGATGGTCAGTATACGGAAGAGATACATCATATATATGGAAGAGATAAAGAAAAAAATCCCTTTTAAGGGATTTTTCTAGATTTCTCCAACACATGTAGAACAAATGTTTTTTCCTTTGAACTTCTTTATGCCTTCTGATTCTCCACAGAATACACATGAAGGTTCATATTTTTTTAAGATGATGTTATCTCGATCAACATAAATTTCTAAAGTATCCTTTTCTTTTATTCCTAATGTACGTCTTAACTCTATAGGAATAACTACTCTACCAAGTTCATCAACTTTTCTTACTATACCAGTAGACTTCATTTGACTCCTCCTTACAAAATTCGACAAAATTCTTCCTTGATTGAATAATACCAAAAATCCCCAGAGAAGTCAAGAAAAAAGATGAAGATAGTATCTTCATCCTATAAAAAGTTAATTATTTTTTTATAAAACCTGCAAAAACATTTCTTGCCTTTTGTAATACATGTAGCAAACCAAGGGCTTGAGAAATCACTCCAGAATGTTCTGCTAACTGGGATGCGGCTATTTCTCCCGTTCCCAAAATATTATTTATGGTTCCCTGTGCAGCACGAACATTAGTAGAAATATCAGAACTTAAATTATTTAAATTAGTTGTTATTCCTGGAGCTTGATCTATTATTTTTTGAATATTTTTTTCGTTAGATTCTATTAAATTTCTAAGTACTTTTAAACTATCATTAAAGTTTTTTAATACCATTATGGCATAGCCTAAAAGAATTACTCCTAATATACCCATAATAATTATACCTAAGTCAAAAAGACTTATTTGTATGTTCATAACACCACTCCTCATTTATTTATATAATATAGATTTCGTATTTATGAACTTGCCTTATGAGAGCCTACTTCAGGAAAATATATTGAAAATTTTTTCCACCCAAGTCCTTGTCACAAGCGAAAGTGTGAATCTTCGTAGATAGGTTCACGTGTCATGTTCAAGCAGCATAGGATGTTGTGACGTTCCAGGGTTCCAAAGATTTTCAATATTTTCCCTTATAGGCAAGTTACTGTATAAAGAAAGCTTTAGGTTGATAAATCTATAAAATTTCTCTTTAAGAGATATTTATTTCATCATTAATTATATCAATATTTTCCATATATTAAAATAAATTTTTAGGCACAGAAAAATAATTATGAAATAATATAAAAGTTTTAATCATATATAGACAAGACCTATGAATATATTTTTATAGGTGATTAATATGAAGTTCATTTGGTTTTTTATGATAATAACAGGTGTGTTAGCTGCTATAATTAATGGAAATATAGATAAAATAAATGGTGTGGTTATAACCAACACTCAAGACGCCGTAATGCTTGCTATAGGCTTAATAGGTGTTATGTCAGTATGGTTGGGTCTTATGAATATAGCTAAAAAATCAGGATTAATAAGAAAAATATCAGTTATGATGAATCCTTTTATTAGGATATTATTTCCTGATATACCTAAGAACCATCCTGCAATTGGGTCTATAGTTATGAATATAGTTGCCAATATGTTTGGAGCAGGGAATTCTGCAACCGCTCTTGGAATTAAGGCTATGGAGGAGATGCAAAAGATAAATCCCAAAAAGGAAAGAGCTACGAATGCCATGTGCATGTTTTTAGTAGTGAATATGTCCTCTGTTCAATTGGTTCCTCTATCGGTCTTAAAAATTAGGGCGGACGCAGGAAGCCTAAATCCAATGGAAATAATAGCCACATCATTAATTAGTACTAGTATATCAACTATAGTCGGTATTATAGCGGCTAAGCTATTAGAAAGGGTATTTGTTTATGACTGATATACTTAATTTAATATCCATTAGTATTATACCCATTATAATGACTACCATATTAGTCCATGGCCTTATAAAGGGCGTGGACATATATGAAGCCTTTGTAGAAGGGGCAAAGGAAGGAGTTAATACAGCCATAAGGATAATGCCTTACCTTATAGGCATATTCCTAGCAATAGGTATATTTAGAACTTCTGGAGCAATGGATTTTTTCATAAAAATAACAGGGTTTATAACAGATACTTTTAATATTCCTAAGGAATTGACTCCCCTAATAATAATGAGGCCCATATCAGGGAGTGGGGCCTTAGGTGTAGTAAAGGATATTATTAATACCCATGGACCAGATTCTTTCATAGGAAGGGTAGCATCTACCATGATGGGATCAGCAGAGACCATATTTTATACTATGGCCGTATACTTTGGAGCAATAGGTATAAAAAAATCTAGACATACCATGTGGGCTGCCCTAATTTCCCATGTGGCAGCAGTTATGGCATCCCTATGGGTATGTGAGATTGTATTTAAATAGAGTTAGGATTTCTTAGCTCTTTTTTTGTGTTTTAAAGTAAAAATTGAATAAAATTATTTCATATAAATTTTGTAAATATATTTTAGGAAATTATATAAGATATGGATTTCGTGTTTATAAACTTGCTTTATGGGAGCCTACTTCAGGAAAATATATTGAAATTTTTTTCCATTGAAGTCCTTGTCACAAGCGAAAGTTGGAATATTCGTAGATAGGTTCACGCGTCATGTTGGCGTAGCATAGGATGTTGTGACGTTCCTCAATTTCAAAAATTTTCAATATATTTTCCTGAAGTAGGCAAGTTATTGTATAAAGAAATCTTAGTGTTACGAAATCTATATATTAAGGAAAATAAAATATAATTGATAAAATAAGCTAATCATGATATAATTACCTAAAGTTGAGGTGTTTGTCGGAAGTACCTGGCTAATAAAAAACCGAAGAATGTTGAGGTGTTTGTCGGAAGTACCTGGCTAATAAAAAACCGAAGAATGTGAAGATAAAAGGAACATCGGAAGATGTTCCTTTTTAAATATAAAAAAAAAGTTAGGGATTGGTAATAATGTCACAAATGGCATGCAAAGTAGTTTTTATAAAAGAAGATTTTTTTAAGAAAAATGAACATTTTGTGGAAATCCTAGATCCATATGATACTAAAAAGCAGGCAAAAAGAAATTATGCATTTTTAAATGTTAAGTGCCAAAATAATAATATATTTGTGCCTCTAAGAAGTAAATTTAATCCTAATCAAGGTTGTGGTGTTATAGGATATCCTGTTCCTACTAATAATAAACCAAATGCAGGATTGGATTTTAGAAAGATACTAATCGTCAACGAATTATCCTATATAGAATTTCCTTCAAATCCTAAAATTCCAAATATGCAACAGAAAATAATAAATGAAAAGTATAAGACTATAGAAAATATGGTTATTCAATACATAAAAGGATATATGAAATCAGCATTGAAAAAACGTGAAAAAAGGGATAAAAAATATAGATTTTCAACATTACATAACTTTCATAATGAATTAGGTATTGTTAGAGCGCTTGAGGAGAAGGAAATTACAGAAAAACAAATAGCAACAATAAAAGAAGATTAAACTTTTATATTTATACAATAATAAAGCACCTGAATAACATTATTCAGGTGTTTTATTATTTTATAGACAGAATTCCTATTGTGTTGCGTTGGTCAAAATAGTTGAATGGTTCAATAATTACGGTCACTTGATAATCATATTTACAAAGTTTATAACTGGCCTGTAGTAATATTTATCATCTAAATCAATATTTTTAGGAAGATTTCCTTTATCCATTGTTAATTCTCTTTTTAAAACATCGTCCGTATAAAATCTTATTTTAATTTTTGTTGCTTTTTCCATATAATTATCATCAAAATCAATTAAACCTTTTGGATCATAAATATGTTTGGTAAAAAATTTATGATCCAAGTCATTTGACTGTTTATTTTAATTATTTTCTTCATTATAGAATTGCTTACATACGATTAATGTGCTCGCTTACCATACTTTGAAAACAATCCAAATTACTCAGGGATCTGACTAGTTTGTTTTTTTATATGGCTTATGTGATATTTTCAACTTAATGATTAGGATTAACTCTATTGTAATAATAAGAATTTTTATACGATATTTTGTTAATAAAAGAGGTTTTTTGTATAAAAAGAAGAAAATTTAAATAATAGGAAAATATTACAAATTAGTGTAGAGGTGGGGTTTCATGAGTGAATTGGCAGTAGATAAGATTATAGAAAGGCTTAATGATGAAATATATTGTTCCGAATATGTATGTGATGTGAAAGATAATCAGGTAATTAAGGAAAACTCAACTATTAAATCTTATGTAGAAAAAATTAATAGCCATGTGAATAAAATAGATATTGGTTCTATAGATGAAATAAATAAATTGTTGTCCTCTTTCTATGATGAACAAATGGAGGATAGTTTGCTATGGTATGCTAATATGAAAGATGATGAAAATGATAAAATATATTTTTACTCTTTTGCTGGGTTTAGCCATGATTATATAAAAACTCATAAAAGCATTCATGAATATTCTTTTTTGAAATTCGTATTAGATAAATTTTTTGAAGATGGTATAAATATGGATGATATAAATATAGATGATTATTTGATGTCAAAAACTAGAGAATATGTTCAACATGTTATAGATGTAATGAAGGAATCAAATGAACATCAAATAAATAGTTTGTTTGATGAAATAAACCATATATCCACCTTAACTTATGAAGGTTCAACAGTGTCTTCTAAACTTATTATTATGCATAAGGATTTAATAGATAAAAATATAAATTATTATATAGAATTAAAAGAACCTATTAATTTTAATGAACATAGAAAAATAAGAAAGTTGCTTGAAACATCAGGTAAGGGGCTTTATTTAATTGGAGATAGTGAAAAAATATATGGTTTGGGCACAATTAATAAGTTGGATAAACTTGGAGATATAACTAAAAGCAAAAAGAATATATTAATAATAGATTTTATTGGGAAATTTGAGTATAGGATTAGTACAATTTCTACACATAGTAAAGTTGTAAAAGAAAGTGAGAATGAAGAAGTGATAAAATGGTCACTAAAAGAAAAGAATCTTGTGACTATAAAATATGGAAGACCAAATCTAAAAGAAGATAGATATTCTGAAGATGTACTTACAACTAAACTAGAAAGTATTTTTTGTGATAGTTTAAAAGATAACAAGAGTGGACTTGAACTTATAAAAAAGGTAATTTCATATGGGAAGAACCAAAAGCATGGCACCATGATAGTAATAACATCACCAGAGATTGCAAAAGAAGAAATGAAAAATTTGAAAACTCAATCTATAAATATTAAAGAAAAACGATTTAGTATTAATGATTCACATTTAGAGCGTCTTATAGATAGAATAACAAATATTGATGGTGCCATCTATATGGATACGGATGGTTATTGTCATGCTATAGGAGTCATACTAGATGGCATAGGAAAGGAAGGATATGGGGATACTTCTAGAGGTGCAAGGTATAATTCTGCTATTAGGTATTCTTTAAAGGAAGATGTTAAGGATAAATGCCTTATAGTTGTCATATCAGAGGATGGAATGGTAAATATAATACATAAAGGCGAAAATGTGATTAATACAAATAAAGAAATAAATGAAATAATAGATAAAGCTACGAAATTATATAAACAAAAAGATTATGAAATGGCATTAAAGAAAATTGATGAGGCTATAGAGAAATCATATGACACAAATGTTGCAGCATTTTCAACAAGAGGAAAGATATTATATTATAGCGGAGAAGAGGAAAAGGCCCTAGAAGATTTTAACAAGATAATAGATTTAGGGAGAAAGAACACGGAATCATATTATAATAGAGGGACTGTGTATTGTAAAATTGGACAAATAGAAAAGGGGTTAGAAGATTTAAATAAGGCAATAGAATTAGAACCTAAGCATTTTAAGTCATATAATAATAGGGGTAGCGTATATAAGAAAATGGGGAAATTAGATAAGGCCTTAGAAGATTACAATAAGGCATTAGAATTAGATCCTAATTATGCTAAGGCAAAAAATAATAGAGAAAGACTATATGAGGAAATGGAAAAAATTAAAAAATCCATGGAAGAAGTTGCTGTTGAAGTTGAAATTGATAGTACGAAGGCATAGCGGTATCTATTTTAGTAAAAACTTATTTTAGAAAAAATGAAATAGACAATATTTATAACAACCAGTTATATAAGTTTATATTAGGTCATTTTAGATTTTTAGAAATTATTGAGGATATGCATAAAAAAGAAGGTTAAAGTTTATAAATGGTACCCATAGTCTAACTCCTTTTTTTAGGAAGATATTCTATAGGTACCATTTAATTTTTTAAATTAATTTTCAACCATTTTTTTCACTTCTACCAACAATCTATCCTTAACATTTAACTCAGGATTTTCTAATACTAATTCTAATAATTTATTTAAAATAATACCTATTTCTTTTCCCTGCTTTAGCCCCATATTTATCAGATCTTTACCATTTATCTTTAAATCCCCTACACTCAAGGGTTCTTTTTCACATAAGATTTTCTCACAAGCAAATTTAAGTCTGTAAATATCTTCAAAGTCATAAGGGGGTTTAGTATTAACTCTATCGGCAATGAATAGCTTAAATAGGTCATCTAGCTTGTGAATACCTATCTTTCTAATAAACTTTTTAACAGTGGATGATTTTAGTTTGTCATATCTTTTCATATGATGATAAACTAATTGGCATACATGTTCAATTTCCCTGTTAGAATATTTAAGATCAGTCATTATTCTTTTGCATATGATGGAAGATTCCTTATGATGGCCATAAAAATGGCCTATATTATTTTCATCTAAAGTAAATGTATTTGGTTTTCCCATGTCGTGAAATAATGCGGATAATCTAAGTTCTAATTTTGCTTCTATAGTATCTAGTACACCCATGGTATGTTCAAATATATCCTTATCATGATGAGGATTTTCTTGGTTAAATCCCATAGATTTATATAATTCATTAAATTTGTAGCTACGCCATAATCCCTTCTCCATCAAGATTCTAATACCTATACTTGGTTTTTCTGATAATAATATTTTATCTAACTCATCTCTCAGTCTTTCCTTACTTATTTGGTCAATGTTTGAATGGATATGCTCGTATGTTTTAGAATCTATTTTAAAGGCATATCTGGTGGCAAATCTTATGGCCCTAATCATTCTTAATCTATCTTCTGCAAACCTATCTAAAGGGTTTCCAACGGTTCTTATTATTCCTTTTTTTAAATCTTTTTTCCCACCGAAGTAGTCAATTATATTTCCATCCATATCCATAGCCATTGAATTAATAGTGAAGTCTCGCCTTTTTAGATCTTCTTTTAAAGTATTTGTAAATTTAACTACCTTAGGTCTTCTACCATCATAATCACATTCAAATCTATAGGTAGTTACTTCATAGGCTATATTATTAATCATAATGGTCATAGTTCCATAATCCTTGCCTGTTGGTATGGTTTTTTCAAATATATTTTCTATTTCTGTAGGAGTTGCATTTGTACATAGGTCATAGTCCTTTGGGTTTAATCCCAGGATCATATCTCTTACGGCTCCACCTACTAAAAAACATTCATATCCCTTACTTATTAAATTTTTCATAATATACTCAACATCTTTTGGGATTTTATTTTTATATGCCATTTCTAATCACCTTTCCGTTTGTACTATAACTTGTCTATTTTAATTATTAACTTAATCTATAATTTATGTTCAAGATTATATCATAATCATAAAAGATTATGAAAATATATGGATTTGTTATGGGGGAATTTTTAGTTTGATAAATATTTAATTACATCTTGACACGGAAAATGAAAAATAGTATTATGAAAGTGTATTAAGTGTACTATATTAAATAGTACACTTAATACGGAACTGGAGGTGATGGTTTGTTTAATATAAATCCAAGGAGTAGTACACCTATTTATATGCAAATAGTAGATGAAGTAAAGGAATCCATATTAAAGGGCATATTAGAATCAGGAGACAAAATGCCATCTGTTAGGGAATTGGCAAAGATGATGATTATAAATCCAAATACTATACAAAAGGCATATAAAGAGTTAGAAAGGCAAAGGGTAATAGAAAAGATAAGGGGAAAGGGAACTTTCGTATCTACAGACTATGAGGGAAAGAGAGATGAAAGTAGAATGGATTTAGTAAAGGATAGTTTTAAAAAGGGATTAATTGAGTTAAAGTATATGGGAATTAGGGAAGATGAAATTATGGGAATTATAGAAGAGTTGATTGAAGAAATAAAGGGGGGAAAGTAAATGCTTAGGGTTCATAACCTTACTAAATACTTAGGGGAAGAAAAAATATTAGATGGAGTGAACTTAACTGTTAAAAAGGGGTCCATATATGGTTTAGTGGGGCCTAATGGAGCAGGGAAGAGTACTCTTATAAAAAACATAGTTGGTATATACAATCCAGAGGAAGGAAACGTCTATATAGAAGGAAATACAGTTAGTGATCCTTTAGTGAGAAATGACCTTGCCTATGTACCTGATTATCAAAATTTTTATCCTAATTTTAAAGTGAAGGATATGGTTGAATTTTACAAAAACACCTATTCTAATTGGGATGAGGATAAATTTAATAGATTAAGAGACATGTTTGAATTAGATATGAATAAAAAGATTAGAAAACTTTCTAAGGGTCAAAAAACTCAATTGTCCATTCATCTTAATTTATCAACAAATCCTAAACTATTAATTATGGATGAACCTACTAGTGGATTAGATCCTGTAATTAGGAAGGAAGTTTTAAATCTCATGGTAGATGAAGCGGCTAGTAATGATTGTACAGTATTAGTATCTACCCATAATTTAGGAGAATTAGAGCAAATATGTGATACTATAGGTTTTATAAGTAAGGGGAAAGTAAATTTAGAGACGAATTTAGAAGATTTAAAGGAAAATATTAAGAAGGTTCAAGTGGCCTTTAAAAATAAACTACCAGAACCTATAGAAAATGATTCTACAATACTAAAAATAGAAAAACTAGGAAGAGTATATCACATAGTAGTAAAGGAACATGTGGATGATTTTATAAAGAAATTACACCCATATGATCCTATTTTAGTAGAGACTATGGATATGTCTTTAGAAGAAATATTTATATATAAGATGGCAGGTGAAGGTTATGAATTTAAAAAAATTATATAATAAAACCCTAGTGAAAAAGGACATGAAACTAATATTATGGTTAATTGTAATAGCTACTATAGCCCTGTTTATTGACTTACCAATGAAAAATATTTCTTATTTAGGAGATTTAAAATATGGATTTGAAGGAAGATTTTATGGAGATATATGGAAAATAGAAGAGGCTGTAAATAGGGCATCCTTTTTACAGATCTTTATGAATGTAGTATTAGCCATATCCTTAGGCGTTCTTTTAATAGGTGAAGAAAAGAGAAAGAAAACCTTGGATATACTTTGGCATATGCCCTATTCAAAGGCACAGATATATTTTAATAAAATATTGGTAGGTTTAATAAGTATTATAATACCATTTCTTATTAATAGTTTAATCATGATATTCATGAGCATTACTATTAAAGAAATAGGTGACATATATACTCCTAGGATGATTATTGAATCTTTAGGATTAAATATTTATGTAACCATACTTATTTTTATGTTTAGTATATTAATCGGAAGTACCTCTGGAAATAGTATAAGCCAGACTGCAATCACCCTCATATTTATGATATTGCCCTTAGGGTTAATGGTACTATTCTTTGGAAATCTAAATGCTTGGGGATTTCATATTACCATGCCTGTTGATGATAGCCCGATAGGAATATTTGTTCAATATACTTCTATGGCCATGTACTTAGTACCATTAGAGGCATATGATACTCTAGGTGGAGATGTAATGTCTAGATTAATTTGTGTAGGCATATATATATTGAGTTTTGGAGTGATTGCATATAAGTGCTTTAAGAATACTAATATGGGAAGAAATGGTGAAGTATTAGCCTTTAAATCTCTAGACAAAATACTTTTATATGGAGTTACCATTTGTTCCATGATGTTATTAGGCCTATTACTTGATTCCATGCTATCCTTTGGGAAATTAGGATTGTTAACGGGATATGTATTAGGAGGATTTGGTGGATATAAACTTACTAATCATTTTATAAATGTTAGTGGAGCAAAAAACTAAAAAAATAGCCTAAGATCTTTAGATCTTAGGCTATTTTTATAGGGACTATTCATATATGTCAGCAAGACTTGCAGATATTTTGTCCATACTTGGTACATAATCAGAGTAGTTAAAATGCTCACTATTAGAATCAATGGGTAACTTCACTATGAAAGTAGATCCATTATTCACCTTACTTTTCACATATATATTTCCACCTAATAGATCCACTAAAGATTTAACTATAGAAAGGCCTAGGCCACTTCCCTCATGATATCTATTTAGAATGGGATTTACTTGACTGAATTTTTCGAAAATTACGTCATGCTTGTCCTCTGGTATGCCCCTGCCATTATCTTTTACAAATATGAATATGTTGTCTTTACGACAATAGAGTTTTACTATAATAGTATCATTTGGACGTGTAAATTTAATACCATTAGAAATTAGATTAACAAGGATCTTTTCTAGGGCATCCATGTCTATGGATATGATTTTTTCTTCTAAATTAGTAGTAAATATGAATCGGCGATTTAACTTTTTGATTGTAGGCAACATAAAAGCACAAATTTTTTCTATAACTTCCACTATATTTACACTTTCCTTTTGTATTGTCAATTCTCCTAGACTAATTTTAAGAGTATCTAAAAGATTATCTATAGTCTTAGATAATCTATAACAATTTTTCTTCATAATATCTAAAGTTTTATGATTAGTACCAGAATTTAAGGATTTATTTTCATTAGAGTACATTTCTAAGAGTTGAACAGAACTAAACAATAAATTTAAAGGTGTTTTTAACTCATGGGAAATGTTTGAAAAAAGTTCAGATTGAATTTTATCATAATTACGTATCTTATTTAAATAGATTTTATAAGTATTATCCTTTGTGTTAGTTAAATCTTCTATAAGTAAAATTACATACTCTTTATCTTTGAATGTAATTAATCTAGTATTAAACTTTAAAATTGGTTTTACAAGTTTACTATTGAAAATTAAATCTGGAGAAATATGTAAATCACATATGGGAACTCTATATTTGAAAGTATCTAAAACAATTTTTCTAATTTCATATAGGTTGCATGCCAAATTATGGCCACAGGATTCTTGGATGGAATTGTACATGCAGTTAAACACTTCTCCATCCCTTTTTCCTATAGGGTTTTCAGAATAAAAAATACGAATTGCTTCATCATTTACATCGGTAACTTTCAAATCTTCATTAATAATTATTAGGCCAACAGGAATGTTATTAAATATACTAGGTAACAAGTCTTTATTATTCATTGTATCTCCCCCTATTAATATCTTACTATAGATTATGTGTCAAAAAATGTAATAATCAATCGATGTATAATATAAACTTGACATACGAATTTCTTATGGGTATAATTGGCCTATAAGAAATTCGTATTACATATAAAACTGTGATTGAGAGAAGTACATTTTCTTTTTAAATTTCAGAGAGTGAACGGTAGGTGGAAGTTCATATTTAAGGGAATTTGGAATGGGCTCATGAGTGGGAACTGAAATTATTATTAGAGTAGGTAACCCGGGTTCTCCCGTTATAGAGATCGGATATCGGAAAAGTTATTTTCTCGTGTCTTAAAGAGATGTGTATTTTTATTGGTAAAAATACATAAGTGAGGTGGCACCGCCATAATAGATGATTATTGGCCCTCTATATGTGAAAGCATATGGAGGGCTTTTTTATTTGCATAAAAAGGAGGTGGTTAGGATGCTATGAACAAGTGATGAAATTCACTGGATAATAAAAAATAAAAATTTAGAAAAAATAAAGGGAGAGATTAGAAATGGAACTAAGAAAAAATATATTAACGGCATTACTAATTGCCATAGGATTTATACTACATCAAGTAATACCAGGAATATTAGGAGCAATGAAATTTGATATTATGCTTAGTGTAATATTTGTGTGTTTATTAGTAAACACTAATATGAAAAATACAATTATGACCGCCTTATTAGGAGGCTTTATAACGGCCATGACTACTACCTTCCCTGGAGGACAAATACCAAATGTGATAGATAAGATTATTACTTGCTTAGTAATATATATGATTATAAAGGGAATGGAAAAATATAAAAAAAATATAATATTTGTAGCATTTATAGGTTGTGTGGGAACCATTGTAAGTGGAACGGTATTTTTATACTCAGCTAGCCTAATAGTAGGTCTTCCAGCATCATTTAAAGTACTATTTTTAGGAGTAGTATTACCCACATCATTTTTCAATACCCTAGCTACTATATGTGTATATAATGCAGTAAAGGTTGCCCTTAAACATTCTAGAATAAAAATAGCCTAAGAAGGGCCATGTGGCAGAGGAATAATATCCTTTGTCACATGGTTTTTAAGAAATGAACATATTAGAATCTCATGGGATTAAGATTTTACGAAGCTACCACAATCAGTACACTCAGGACAATCGGCCTTTTGAGCATGCTTTATCACTTCGATGTGATCTAGGGTACAGAGATTTGTATTGCCAGCGTGATGCTTACATTCAGTTACATTACATCCTATGCTTGAATTTGTATGCATTATTTCACCTCCCTACGAAAATAGTATTTGCACTGAGGTGAAAGTTAATGTATAGTAATAATTAAAAAATCTTGACAATAAATACATATTTTTATAAATTAATATATATAATATAAATTAATAGTGGAATAAATTAAAAAGGTAATGATGGAAAGAGTAAAATTGGGGATTTGTTAAAGAGAGCCAGGTAAGGTGAGAACTGGTACAAAAAACCATTTTGAAGATGGCTCCTAAACTGCATAGTCGAAATTATAGTAGGCTATGACGGTAGCAACCGTTATATTGCAAAGTGATGAAGTCACTTATTGAGTTTATTGTTGTGAAGCAATGAAAAATTAGGGTGGTAACGCGAAACCAAACCTCGTCCCTACATATGTAGGAGCGAGGTTTTTTTGATGGATTTTTTTGGAAAGGTGATGGGTTTGAAATTTGCCAAAGGTATAGGTAGGCTATTGAGATTTGTTTATGGGTATCTAAAGGGATATATATTTGTGTCAATCATATATTTGACAGTGGCCCTTACAATAATATTGTTAGATCCCTATGAATTTAATTTAATCATTGTGCAGTACATAAAAACCCCTGATTATAGCAAATTAAATATTACTTGGGGTGGATATATTTTTATGTCATTATTTGGTTTTTATGAAGTTAAAAAACTAGAGAAAAAAATAAAGAAAAAGAAGAAAAAGAGGAGGAAGAAACATGAGTAAAAGGGAAACTTTTTATATTACTACGCCAATTTATTATCCAAGCTCAAATCTGCATATAGGTCACACTTATTGTACTGTGGCAGCAGATGCTATGGCTAGATTTAAGAGACTTACAGGATATGATGTAATGTTTTTAACGGGTACAGATGAGCATGGACAAAAAA
Source organism: Anaeromicrobium sp. (assembly GCF_025210435.1). Taxonomy (GTDB): domain Bacteria; phylum Bacillota; class Clostridia; order Peptostreptococcales; family Thermotaleaceae; genus Anaeromicrobium. The sequence continues at coordinate 12,194 of NZ_JAOART010000044.1, read as the reverse complement.
TAGAGACTATTGCTAAGGAAAAGGGAGTTACACCAAAGGAATATGTAGATGGGGTAGTTGCTGGAATCAAGGAATTATGGAAGACTATGGAGATTTCCTATGATCACTTCATAAGAACTACAGATGATTATCATGAAAGACGTGTTCAGGACATATTTAAAAAGCTTTATGATAAGGGTGAAATATATAAGGGTGAATACGAAGGATTATATTGTACACCATGTGAATCCTTCTGGACAGAAGCACAATTATCAGATGGAAATTGTCCTGATTGTGGACGAAAAGTAGAAAAGGCCAAGGAAGAAGCATATTTCTTTAAGCTTTCTAAGTATGGAGATAGACTTCTTAAATTATTTGAAGAACATCCAGAGTTCTTAGAACCTGCTTCAAGAAGAAATGAAATGATTAACAATTTCATAAAGCCAGGCCTTGAAGATTTATGTATTTCAAGAACTAGTTTTGATTGGGGTATTCCTGTGCCAATTGACGAAAAGCATGTTATATACGTATGGTTAGATGCTCTATCTAACTATATTACAGCCCTAGGTTATCCAGATGCAAAGGATAATTGTGACAAGTATTGGCCAGCAGATATACAGTTAGTAGGTAAGGAAATCGTGAGATTCCATACTATTATTTGGCCAGCAATGTTAATGGCCTTAGATTTACCACTTCCTAAGAAAGTATTTGGACATGGATGGATACTACTTGAAGGTGGAAAAATGTCTAAGTCTAAGGGAAATGTAGTAGATCCAGTTATATTAAATGAAAAGTATGGAGTAGATGCTCTTAAGTACTTCTTACTTAGAGAATATTCCTTTGGTCAAGATGGAGTATTCACTAATGAAGCTCTATTAAATAGAATTAATTCAGACCTTGCAAATGATTTAGGAAACTTAGTGAGCAGAACTGTTGCCATGATTGAAAAATATAATGGTGGAATAATTCCAGAATCTAAGGTTTCTACAGACTTTGACCAAGATCTAAAGAAAATTGCCATAAATGCTGCTAATCTAGTGGAAGAAAAAATGAATAATCTAGATTACTCAAATGCACTAGAAGAAATATGGAAAATAGTAAGAAGAAGTAATAAATATATAGATGAAACTACTCCATGGATATTAGCTAAGGATGAAGCTAATAAGGAAACATTAGACAATGTATTGTATAATTTAGCAGATGCAATTAGAATAGTTTCAGTTTTAATATTACCATTTATGCATACTACATCTAAAAATATCTGGAAACAACTAGGTATAAAAGAGGGTGAAGGAACTACTTGGGAAGATGCCCATGAATTTGGAAAATTAATTGTAGGAACTAAAGTTGAAAAGGGAGCAGCATTATTCCCAAGAATAGACGTGAAGAAGGAGCTAGAAGTATTGGAAAAATTAAATAAAGTGGAAGAACCTAAGAAGGAAGAAGTTAAAGAGGAAATTAAAGAAGAAAAGGCACCTATTACTATAGATGACTTTGCTAAACTTGATTTAAAAGTAGGTAAGGTATTAGAGTGTAAAAAGCACCCTAAGGCAGATAGACTATTAGTTTCTCAAGTGAAAATAGGAGACGAAGTACGTCAAATCGTATCTGGAATAGCTAAGTACTACACTCCAGAGGAAATGGTAGGAAAAAAAGTTGTTGTTGTAACTAACTTAAAGCCTATTAAGTTAAGAGGAGAAGAGTCTAAAGGTATGATATTAGCCGCAGACAAAGGTGAATTATTAACATTAGTAACAGCAGATATTGAAGACGGAGCTAATGTAGGTTAGAGGGAGGACCATTATGTTATTTGACTCACATGCCCATTTAAATGACTCTAGATTTGATAAAGATAGGGATCACATAATAAGAAGAGCTAAGGAAGAAGGGGTAGAGTATATATTAAACCCAGGAGCAGATTTTGCTTCATCTGTGGCATCTATAAACCTTGCAGAGAAGTATGATATGATTTATGCAGCTGTGGGGGTTCACCCCCATGATGCTAAGGATATGGATGAAACTACTATTACCCTACTAAGGGGACTTAGCAAAAAGAAAAAGGTAGTAGCCATTGGAGAAATTGGTCTTGATTATCATTATGATTTTTCTCCAAGGGATGTACAAAAAAAATGGTTCATAGAACAGATTAGACTGGCTAAAGAAGTGAATTTACCTATAATTATCCATGATAGGGAAGCTAATCAAGATGTGATGGATATTTTAAAGGCAGAAAATGCCTTTGAGACGGGGGTACTTCTTCATTGCTATTCAGGAAGTGCAGAATTAGCTAAACAATATGTTAAACTAGGAGCCTATATATCCATAGCAGGACCAGTAACCTTTAAAAATGCAAGGAAAACTGTGGAAGTAGTAGAACAAATTCCACTAGAATATTTAATGATAGAAACGGATTCGCCATATCTAACACCAATGCCATATAGGGGAAAGAGAAATGAATCCTCCTACGTGCAATATGTGGCAGATAAGATAGCTCAAATAAAGGGCATATCTTATGAGCAGGTGGCAGATCAAACTTGTGAAAATGCAAAGAAGTTCTTTGGAATAAAGTAGAAAATACTCTATATAGATTTCTGGTGTATAAACTTGCTTTATGCGGGCCTATTTCAGGAAACTATTGAAAATCTTTTCCACCCAAGTCCTTGTCACAAGCGAAAGAGTGAATATTCGTAGATAGGTTCATGTGTCATGTTGGAGTAGCATAGGATGTTGTGACGTTCCAGGGTTCCAAAGATTTTCAATGGTTTCCCTTATAGGCAAGTTATTGTATAAATAAAGCTTAGAACTGGGAAATCTATAAAGAGGGTGCTTTTTGCGAAAATTTACACGATTCTACAAATTGCGTTGACAGATATATATATATAAATTACAATTTAATTAAGACAAAAAAACAGTAAAAAATTAAATAAGTAGTAGAAAGCAGCTAAAGAGAGTAATCTGATATTATAGGAGCCTTAACTGCTCTACAATAGAAGACGCTTATACTATATATGTATCTTCTATTGTGGAGCAGTTTTTATTCTTTATAAATAGAATCTTTTAAAAAATTTAATAACTTATTCGGAGGTGGCATTATGGAAAAAACAAAGATTGTTATTGTGGATGACTCCTTTTTTTCTTTAAGTGTACTAAGAGACATATTAGAGGAAAAGGGATTTGAGGTAGTAGGAGAAGCTAGTTCATTAGAAGAAACTATAGATGTTGTGAAAGAAAAGAAGCCAGATTTAGTCACTATGGATATGACAATTCCTGGAACTGATGGTTTAGAATGTACGAGGGCAATTCATAAAATAGACTCTAATATAAAGGTAATTATTGTAAGTTCCATGAAGGATGATGAAATTGTTAAAAAAGCAAAGGCAAATAAAGTGTCAGGATACGTTCAAAAGCCAGTAGACCCAGATGAAATTGCTACTGCAATAAATCGTGCCATGGCTGGAGATAAATTACTTTCAGAGTTAGATAAAATATATTTTGATGTATTTAAAGAAAGCTTTTCTAATAATTTAAACCGAGTAGGAAAGACTATTCCTACATATGATGAGGAGACTCAATCAAATGATACGGAAGATTCTAGAGGTATTTCTGTTGTTATAGGTATTATTGGAAAGTGTTCTGGTAGAATGATATTTGACCTTTCAAAGGAAACGGCTAAAAAATTAGCTGAATCTGCTTTGAGAAGAGAAGTAAAAGACATGAAAGAATGCTTTGCTGTAGCTAGTGAATTTGCAAATATTATTGCAGGAAATGCTTGTTCCATACTAAACAGAAAGAATAAAATCCTTGGACTGCGTGTGGCACCTCCTACCATATTCCATGGTGAATCTTTAAAAATATCAAAATCCATGCTAAAAACCACTTCTGTGGTAGGAAAGACTTCTTTTGGAGATATGTATCTAAATGTGGGATTCAAGAGAGGTGACGAAGAATGGATGTAAAATTAATAAATCCATTTGTTGAAGCATTTTCTGCTGTAATGCCACAGATTGGATTTGGTGACATAAAAAAAGGAGCCTTAAGTTTAAAGGATAAAAATATTAAGATTAATGGTGTAATGATCAATTTAGGCATGGTTGGAGATATTAAAGGGAATGTAATCTATGGTATGAGCATGGATAATGCAAAGGCAATTGCTTCAAAAATGATGATGGGTATGCCTGTTGAAACATTAGATGACATGGCACAAAGTGCACTTTCTGAACTTTCTAATATGCTTACTGCAAATGCTAGTATTAACTTTGAAAACATGAAAATAAATACTAATATATCCACTCCCACATTGATGTATGGTGAAGATATTAATATAAAGGTTAATGTGGACAAGGTTTTATGTGTAGAGGTATTGGCTGATAATATTCCTATTGAGATTAATATTGCTTTTGACAGCTAAAAATAAATATTCTTTTAAAGATGATTTCTAATAGAGTAGAGGTCATCTTTTTTTATCTATTTTTATTCCACTAATGTAATTTTAGTTAATTAAGACGAAAGAACACAATATATTACATGAAAACAATAAAAAAATATCCAAATTTCTACAAAATTTTTAAATTTTGTATTATATAATTATAATCTGTACTCAGAAGGGGAATGTTAATATGTTTTCAATACTGTTTTATATAGTTATTTTAGTGTAATTATTCATGTAGAAAACACAATAGTATACAAAATTTTAAGTCAATATGAATAATTGAGAGGTGGATATAGAAAATGAAAAATTTCAAAGGAGCAGTTTTAAGTGTGGTATCCCATGGGGTTGTTTTGGCAAATATGGTAAAGGTTGAATCTTCTAATATGGTGATATTCCACAAACCTAAAATACGCCACCTATTAAAAAACAGATTAGAGAAATGATAACTTTTTTAGTTTGTGATGATGATAAACTTACCAGAATACTATTGAAGAAGATAATCAATGATACTATTAGTAATAGCAAAGTTATTATTGCTAATGATGGTATTGAAGCCATTACTATATTCAAGAAAGAAGATGTTCATATTGTACTTTTGGATATAGAGATGCCAAATCTCAATGGAATTGAAACTGCTGAAATATTGACAAAGATGAATGATAGAATAAAAATTATATTTATTACTGCCTATACGGAATTTGCTTTAGATTCCTTTAATGTACATCCATATGACTATATATTGAAACCTATAAATATAGAAAGATTGAGAGCGGGTTTAAAATCATTATGTAATGAGATATACAGAGAAAAGAATTATAAGAAGGAAAATAATGCAATATTTATAAAACAAAGGCATGAGACATTTAGAATAGCCTATGAGGATGTATTGTATTTAGAAAAGGTAGATAGATCAGTTTTATTGCATACATCTAATTCTAATTATATAATGAATAAGAATTTAAGTGAAGTAGAGATATTACTAAATGAAATTTTTTTTAGGGTACATAAATCCTTTATTGTGAATTTGAGGCATATAAACAAGATAAAGAATATAGGTAATTCATATATTATTGAATTCAAAAATACATCTAAAGTTGCATATATGAGTAAATATAAATATGTACAACAAAAAAAGAGTTATAGCTATTTAATAGCTATAACTCTTTTTTTGTTGTACATATATCCAGTCAAACGCTTATTTTGACTTCTTATGTAGAAAAGAGAGGTTTTTTGGAGAAAAAATTAAATTAAAAAAATGAGAAAGTTTGGTTTACTATTTATGAGTTTTTATCTCTTTAACTTTTAAACAAGAGTTAAAGGGGTAATAGAATGTATTCAGAAATAGTAAATCTAATTCACAAAATTAAGTCTGGTAATAATGAATCCTTAGTAGAATTAATAAAAATATTTAAACCATTAATAAGAAAATTTTCTTACAAATTAAATTATGATTGTGCAGAGACTGATATACAAATTTTTTTAATCACATTATTTAGAAAATTTCCAATAGAAGATACAAATGAAAATTTAGTATTAGCTTATATAAAAAATTGTGTATATAACGAATATATTAGGCTCTCAAAGAAGTATGGAAAAATTAATAGTAGAGAACTAGTAGGGTTTGAACAAGATATGTCTACTATTTCAAGTGAGGGGTTTGAAGATAATGTAAATGCTAGTATTGTAATTAAAGATTTAATGGAGAATTTATCAGAAAGGGAAGAGACGATTATTAAAAGCATATACTTTGATAATTTAACTCAGGTAGAGTTAGCAGATAAATTAGGAGTTACAAAACAATATATAAACAAAGCTAAGAAAAATATCTTAAAGAAATTAAAGAATATGTATATAGAAAAAAACACTAGACATATGGGGAGGAGAATATAAGGTGAAGATTATAAAACCTAATTTGAAATTTAAGAGCTTAAAGAAACTTTGTAAAAGGTGGATTTTATACCCAGCAGATAAATTTTCAATAGATAAAAGGAGAAATAGTACATTTAGAAGTAATACATTATATGATACATACACTGTTAAATCAGGAGATACTCTATGGAGTATATCTAGAGAAATGAATATGGTAATGGATGAATTAAGAGGTCTAAATGGATTGACTGGTGATACCATTTATGTGAATCAAATATTAAGGATAATTTAATTAAAAATATAAATAGTTTAATGAAGATTAAAAAGGTGATTTTGTAAATGTAGAGAAATCATCTTTTTTTAGTTAAAGTTGCATGTATTTTTCTTAAATTATAATCTGTTTTATAAGTTTATATAAAAAAATTATAATGTTAGGTTTACTTTTTATAATTATATACCTCTTTAATTAGTGTAAAGCAAATAACCGGTTAGAGCTTACAAGAAATAAGGATCATAGAGTACACTAAACTTTTCTTTAATGGAAGTAAAAGAAGCTGTATTTGGTACTTATGACACCTATACAGTTAAGGCTGGAGATACTCTATGGTCTATAGCAAGAAATTATAACATGACCGTCCTAAAGCTCATGGAGCTTAATGGACTAAAGGGTAGCTTAATCTACCCAAACCAAATATTAAAAATTATGTAAAAAATGAAAGGAGAGATTTGTTATGGCAATAAATCCATTTACTTTTGATAAAGAAAAAGGAACTATAACGGGTTATGATGTGTCAATTGGTGGAACAGATGTTGTTATTCCAAAACAAATAGATGGAGTAGATGTTGTAACTATTGGGAATGATGCTTTTAGTAATAAGAAGTTAACATCTGTGAAAATACCAAATAGCGTTACCGTTATTGGGAATGATGCTTTTGTATATAATCGACTAACTTATGTAGAGATACCAAATAGTGTTACTTCTATTGCAAATGCTGCTTTTGCTGGTAATAAGTTAACGTCTGTGGAAATACCAAATAGTGTTATTTATATGGGGTATGGTGCTTTTGCTGCAAATCAGTTAACATCTGTAACTATAGGGGGGAGAGATTCTTATAGATTTAATTTGGTATGGAGTAAAATAGGATTTCCAGTGAAATTGATGAAGGTAAATCCATATATTTTTGATAGATATACAGGAACTATAACAGGTTATGATATGTCAATTGGAGGGACAGATGTTGTTATTCCAAAACAACTATATGAAGTAGATGTTGTAGCTATTGGGGATGAGGCTTTTATTAATAATAAGTTAACGTCTGTGGTAATTCCAGATAGTGTGACTTCTATTGGAGATAGTGCTTTCTGGGGTAATAGGTTAACATCTGTGGAGATACCAGATAGTGTTACTTCTATTGGAAATAGTGCTTTTGGCCTTAATGAGTTAACGTCTGTAAAAATACCAAATAGCGTTACAGCTATTGGGGATGCTACTTTTTATGAGAATAAGTTAACATCTGTGAAAATACCAAGTAGCGTTACAACTATTGGGGAGGGTGCTTTTGTGTATAATAGGTTAACTTATGTAGAGATACCAAATAGTGTAACTTCTATTGGAGGTATTGCTTTTGCTGGTAGTCAGTTAACGTCTGTGAAAATACCAAATAGTGTTACTTCGATTGGCCTTTCTGCTTTTGCCGGTAGTCAGGTAACATCTGTAACTATAGAGGGTAAAAACCCTTATAGATTTAATTCTGTATGGGATGGAATAGGATTCCCAACGAAATTGATGAAGGTAAATCCATATACTTTTGATAGAGATACAGGAACTATAACTGGTTATGATGTGTCAATTGGAGGAACAGATGTTGTTATTCCAAAACAACTAGATGAAGTAGATGTTGTAGCTATTGGGGATGAGGTTTTTCGTTACAAGCAATTAACGTCTGTGGTAATTCCAGATAGTGTCACTTCTATTGGGGATGATGCTTTTAATGGTAATAAGTTAACTTCTGTGACTATAGAGGGTAAATACCCTTATAGATTCAATTCAAGATGGGGGGAAATTGGTTTTCCAATAAAGGTAATAGCAGCTAATACTGATTATAGTGCTAAAAACAGCAATATAAAAGTAGGTTTAATCTATCTAGGTAATGAAAGTGGTATTAAACAAAAACAGTGTAAAGTAACAAACTCTACATCAACCCCTACTAGTTGGAATAATTACACAGGACAGATAACATTATCAACAAACGGAAACCACTATGTTCACTACAGAGCAGTAGATGATGCAGGCAATATTAAAACAGGGCATTTTGGACCGTACATAATAGATAAGGTTGCTCCAACGGTAACAGCAGACAATACAGATTATTCAGTGAAAAATAGTCACATAAGAGTAGGTTTAACTTATGCGGATAATAAAAGTGGAATCAAACAAAAGCAGCACAAGGTAACAAATTCTACAGCAACTCCTAATAGTTGGGAGAACTATAGTGGAGAAATAATATTAGCGGAAAATGGAACACATTATATTCATTTCAAAGTAGTAGATAATGCAGGAAACGTAAAAATAGGTTACTTTGGCCCTTATAAAATTGATATAACGAGTTCTGATAAAATTGATTTAGCAATTAGCTCTATTACAACAGATAAAAAATTACCATTTACTATAGATGAAAAAGTTAATTTCAATATAAAAGTAAAGAACTTTAGCAATGTTGATAGTCCAAGGAGTTTAGTAGTACTTAAAGATAGCAACAACAATGTGTTGAACTGTATAAAACTATCAGCTATAAAGTCTGGTTCTTCAAGAGAAGTAGTTCTGAACAAAGAGATAAAAATTGAAGACATTGTAGATGGACAATTAAAAATAAATTTCGCTATTGAGTGTATAGACAATGAGTATACAGAAACAGATTCTAAAAATAATGAAAAGGTATTAGAGTACAGTGTAGCAGAATAATTAAAATATTTTATTTAAAATAAAAGATTAGAGAAGGTGATTGAATGACAGTTAGATTAAGTGAATATAGCAAAGGTGAAAACTATATTGTAGTGAAATTTACTGGATTACAATATAGTCCGAATGATTCAAGATATTACTTCAACATTAAGTGTGTTGATGACAATTATAAAATAATAGAAAATAGCAATTTTGATTATGATGACTCAGAAGTACAGTTTTATGATAATGACTCCATTGCAGTAAAAATAAATGGTTTAGAGGCAGGCAAAACTTATACAATTTATGGGAAAGTAAATTTTGATGGTATTTGGTATAATCCATACAATAGTAGTATAACTGTGGCCACAAAAGGTAACAACGGTAACGGCACTACGCCAAATAAACCAGTAGGTGATTACACCTACAATCCTGATAGAGTTGCTTACTTAAATGACTATGAAGTGAAACCCATTTCTCCTACAGAATTAAAAGTATCTTTTGTTGCAGATAGTACATCATATGATGGATTAAACTATGGGATTGATTATATAGAAATTTATCTTGATGGTGAATTATATGCAAAGGTAGATAAAGGCGATGCTCCATTTGGATATGAATTGGATGATAGTAATGATTATTTTGAATATATTATTAGAGGCTTAGAACCAAATACACGTTATACAATAGGTACGAGATGCTATGATTACAAGAATCGAGATGAAACAACATGGTATGGTGATGTTTTTGATGAATCAGCTTATACAGATCCACTCATCATATTACCGTCTGCTCCTTCGTATATAGCATTTGATATCTCTAAGGGTGTAAATGGTAGAAGTGAAAATAACTCAAAAGCAGGAGTATATCTAAAGTGGGAAAATGCATCAAATGCAGATAATTATGACTTATATTGGAATGATAGAGATCATATTACTGTAAATGATACAACAACACATCTTAACAATGTATTAGATTATGGTAGAACATATACTTTTAAAGTTTATGGACATAATCAAAATGGATTATCAACTTCTTATGCATCAGCATTGGGTACTACAGCTCCAAAGACACCTACGATTAAGGCATCAAAAATAACAGATACAGGATTTATAATTAATGTTAGTGATATGATTTCTCAACAATATACACCTAAAGCTATTGTTGAAATTTGGAATGGAAATACAATGGTCACACATAAACCAATAAATGGTAATGGAAATATTAATTTTACGGAACTAAAACCTAAAAGTAAGTATAAAGTAAAAGCTCACAGTCAAATAGATGTAAATGGAACAACTATCAAAAGTTGTAATACTCACGAGATTGAAGTTACAACTGCAGAAACTATTGTAAAGAAAAAATATGATTTAGGGATTAAAACAGTAAATAGCAATAAGGGAAATAGCCTAAAAGTCGGAGAAGAAGTCATATTTACAGTACCAGTAACAAATTTAAAAGATACTATCGCCCCAAAGGTGAGCGTAATGCTAATAGATTCAAGAGGTAATGAAAGAGATACAAAAATATTGTCTTTAGTTAAGCCTAATTCTACTCAAAATGTAACCTTAAAGGCAACTATACAGTCAGAAGATGTTATTAACGAAAAGGTCAAATTTACTTTTTCTATTGAATGTTTAGATGCTGAATATTCAGATTCAAATATTGAAAATAACAGTGTATCTAGAGAATATGAAGTAGTAGTAATACCAAAACCTCCCACAAATATAAGACAATCAAAGTGGGCTCCATCAATGGGTATAGACCGTATGTATGATTTTGATAGAGATGAGAACGTTGTTTTAACTGAAGCTAAAGATTATGAAACTAATGAAATACTAGGAAAAACAGAAAGTGGAACGATTCACGTTGCTGCTAGACAATGGGGGAAAAAATGCATATTCAGACTTATATCATATACAGTAGATGGAGTTCCGAGTGCTTTTTCAGATATTGTCGAAGCAGACGTACCATCATTTAAACCTGATATGGAGTGTACAGCTGTAGATTATACTAAGCTTAACGCAGAAGAAAAGAGAAAGTATGATGCTTGTTATGATGATGATGACGATGACGATTCTTATGAACAATGGATGCAATGTATGGAATATTTAAAAGAGAGAAAAAGTCCTGCTATTAGCCGCATAATTCCTGATCTTTCAAAATCAACTAATGATAAAATAGATGTTGGATTCACTTTTTGGGGCGCAGGCACTCAAGTAGCTGGCGGTCTTGCAATGCTAAGTGCAACAGGAATAGCAGCAGGAGGGGTAGCCGCTGCAACCGCTGCTATATTTGTAGCCCCAGTAACTATAGGATTAGGTATATTCTTAGTGGTTGATGGAGCTAATACAATTTTTGATACTGGTAAGAAGCTATTGCAAAAAAGTAACAATGAGCCTGTGACAGGATATAACGGCCTGAGAAATGCATACGTTCACCTTATGGGAGATAGAGAACTCGGTTATGACGTATACGATAGAACACAGGAATTTGCTGCAGCTACGTGTATTGCAGGTGATCTTGAGACATTACATAGAAGCATGTATAAGTTTAAAAATGTAAAAGGTCGAATGAAAAAAATTGTATTCAAAGGTAAGGAAGTGAAAAGAGAGCTAGTGTTGATGGGTAACAAAGTTAGTGTTAACTTGATCGATAAAGGTACTGGAATAGTAAAGGGAAGATATATTTATGATCTTTCTAAGATGGGAAAGTTTGATGCATTTAACTTGTTTGTTGATACGAAAAATGCACTTCCATTACTAGAGAAGTAGTTAGAAAATAATAATTAAGAGTTCAAAAAAGATAGCTTCAGGAGATTTCTCGAAGCTATCTTTTTTGTATAAGTGAAAACCACCTGCTGTGCGGGTGGTTCAAAAAAGCTTCCAGCGGTGAGCAGAAAATAAAAGACTCCTTTGTTAGAATAGTATTTAGGTTTGCCGACCAAATACAAAACAAAGGAGAATGCCCAAATG
>NZ_JAOART010000043.1 GCF_025210435.1 Anaeromicrobium sp. | reverse complement strand
TATGATTTATTTTGTTATGTTATATTATTCCAGTAAAAAACAAGCTGAAATCTATGCTAAATTTAACTGAATTACATAATAATTACTGGAATTATATTTCCAAATTTGTTGTGATTGTTTGTACAAATTTTACGTAGTTAATTCTTTACCTAATTCTGTAACTGATAACTTTTTACCATCAAGTTTATAACTATCTATTTGTTTGGCTAACGCCCAATTATAAATAAATATCATGCAACCTATATGCTTATACATTAAAGTTATTTGTTCTTCTGTTGGATACAATCTAACATTAATGGCCTTTATCATCTTTTAATAACTCCTTAATGATTTTTTTAACTTTATTTGCTCTTGCGAATAGTATCTTGTACCACCATCAGTTACATGTTGTGGAATGAATGAGCCTTTGTTTTGCCTATTTCTTTAGCAAACTCACCTATTGAATAATACTTCATTAATTATCACCTCTATATAACGATAATAAACAATATGATATTATTTTATATATTTCTATAGATTTTTATAGATTTCATTCAATAATTGCTAACCTCCTACTTATTTTTACGCATTTTCAGTTTCAAAAGAGCTAAAGCCTTCTTCCCATCTAGATCACATATGGTGTTCTCACCTACAACTTCAGTCTCAATCCCTTTAGCTGACTTATTAAAATCAACTATTGTATCCATATATTTATTGGTAACAACAAATTGTCCTTGTGTTCCCACAAAGCTAAGTCCTACTAGTGGAATTTGCCTTTTTCCTATTTCTTCAATAGTATTGGCATAATCCACATGACTATTTCCCCAACCATCTACAGATATGATTACTCCATCTGCACGACTCATCTCTGCCCACTGGGCAGCCATTCTTCCCACAAATTCTTTTTCATCGTTCCCTTGAGGTGTTCCTACTATTAATACTCCTAATAGATCCACATCCTCATCCTTTGACACAACATTTAGTAGTGGATCCCTAAAATGATGTAAGGTAGTTTCCTTAGTTGATGGCCCAATTCCCATATTTATCCCTCCTTAATCCATAGCCCTTAGGGCTCCATCTCTATATTGATTAGGACTTAATATAATAGGGACATTGAACATATCTATAATGGATACGCCACCTTCCACTCCACCAGGTTCCTTTGGCAATATCCATGTATCATACATGGCCCCTTGACCTGCCACCTGTTTTATAATCAATACCTTTTTTCTCTTTGGATGGGTTTTATCTGTAAAATCGTGTCTTTCATCACATTGGCGTCCATTTGATTTTTTTAATTTTTCTCTTATTTCTTGTATAAAAGAATCACACATTTTATGAACATGTATAATAGCTTTTCTATTAGTTCCCATACCAGACCTTAATATGGTATCCACATGGATTATTATATCCTCATCACTAGGTGTTCCTGCCCTATTAGAAACCATTTGATCTTCTAGTATGCCTTCAGATGATCCAAACTCTGCCACTTGAATACCATCTTCATCCACACCCGTAAGCATAACTACTGTTCCCGTTAAAGTATGGGTTATTCCTTCTCCTATTTTTCCTAAAACCTTTGTGGCTATAGGTATGAAGTCCATTATGGAGTTTACAAACCTATTTCTTTCATTTTTCTTTATTATATGTACCTTCAATTCTTTAATATATGGGTCATCCTCTGATAGACCCTCTATTAGATTTTTTATATGAAGAATTCCATTTTCCATACGAGTCTTATGACAAAACTTCACATCCTTCATATGAAATGACTTTATTGTCAGCCTTCTTAATTCCTTAGACTCAGTCATATGATCACCACTTTGCTTATAAAAGGTGTGGTAAAAATTATATATTTTATCACACCTTCTTCATTTTATTATATATAGATTTCGTAACACTAAGTTTTCTTTATACAGTAACTTGCCTACAAGGGAAAATATATACTATACTTTAGCTACATACTCATAAGGAAGAGGTATTATTTTCCCTGCTGATGGAATACTAATTAAATTTCTTAAGGAATCCTTAAGTATTCCCATTTGCATTTCCTTATCATTTGGAGCTCCTGCATTAGCTCCCATTGGTACTAAGGGAGCAACGGCTCTTGGAGAACCTGTTTGCCTTACTACTGGTGGTAGGGCTGCTATTACTATGGTAGGAATCCCCGATTCCTCTATGGCTCTTTGTACTAGTACAGCAGAGCGATGGCAAGTACCTCATCCAGCAGTTAATACTACAGCGTCCACGTCATGGTCTTTTAATATATTTGCAATGGCAGGACCCGTTTCTTCTTTAAATTTTTGTTGGTTCCCACCACCACCCATGAATCCTAGGTGTACTGGGGATACTTCTTTAATAAACCCTTCTTCTGCTAATTCCTTTAATCTATCTATTGGAAACATGCAGTTAATATCTTTGTTCACATCTCCATTATCATATCCACCATGAGATACCATCAAATCACTTGAATCAGCATCTCCTGGAATCACCCTATAAGTAAAATCCCCTGCTAAGTTAAATCTCTTATCCCTTTTTAAATGAACACCTGCTGCAGTGGCAAAAGCAACCTTCATATCTTTTAATTCCTTAGTCACTGGAGTCCACACTGGTGGTGGTGTTATTGGCACAAATATTTCTGATTGCATAGAATTTACAATTGTCATACTCATACTCTATGGCTCCTTCCTTACTTCTTATCCCTATTTCTCTTAGATATATTGCTAAAGTACTTTTCATTTACCTCTTCACTTAACACTTCTATGAAACTCATATTAAATCCAACTTCTTGACCAACCTTCACTTCATAATCTGATATGAGCATTCTTTTAGGAATTTTTAATTCACCAAGTCTTCCCTTTAAGTCAATGGATACAGCCCCATCACTTACCCTAGTGATTACACCTTCCATTTTTATAATCTTATCTCCATATTTCATAATTCATCCCTACTTAGTCGAATATTTTTCTAGTCTTTTTTCACTCATTGGTATGGAAGTTTCGTTTTCAACCCTTTCTATTTCTATTCCATATGCCTTTTCTACTAACTCTAAGTTAGTTTCCTTAACATTTGGATTCCACTTTCTTTCAGGTGCCTTAATTTCTCCATCTCCCATGGCAGTCTTAAGCATTCCTAATGCTCTTAGGGCATCTTCCTTACATAATGTATTGCAAGATAATACTTCGTTTTCGATTCCTGCTTCTGATTTGTTATTATCTACCATATACTTCATGTATTTATTTCCCACAACTAATGCACCTTGAACTGCACAAAATGACATTCCTACCACTGGAATATTTCTCATACCTATTTGCTCAATATGGCTGGCAAAATCAATATGGTTATTTCCAAATCCTTCAGTTGTTACTATGACACCATCCACATCCATAGTTTCTACCATCATACCTAATCTCTTAGATACATAGAACTTTTCACTATTAATTTGTGGACTTCCTACGAATATTACTCCACATAAATCTAATTGGGGGTCATTCATAGTTTCTATTACTAGGGGTTCTCTAAAATAGTGCCTTGAACACTCTTTACTTGCAGGTCCTATACAAACTAGGGCATGAATTCCTCCATCTAATACTTCTAGTGGAGATAATACTACTGGTACGTTTCCTAAGTCAACGTTAGGCTTTCCACCTAATACACCTACTGGCTCTACTGGTAGTATTAAGTTATCATGCATAGCTCCTTGACCCATGATTTCCTTAACTAGAACTACTTTTTTCTTTCCAGGTCTTCTATATTGAACAAACTCTTCTTCATAGTCAATATAAGATTCATCTAACTTCTTCATAGCTTCTCTTATTTCTTGAGTAATGTAGTCAGTTGCCTTATGGGCGGCTAGTGGTCCTGGTCTTTCCATGTTTGTTCCTCTAGCAATAACTACTTCTGATTTTATAAATATTTCACCCTTGTCTGGTGCTCCTGGTCTACCCCATTGGATATTTTCTTCAAGGATACCTTCTGATGAACCAAATTCTCCAATTTGAACTCCATCTTCATCAGTTCCCGTAACCATGATAATGGCTCCATCTAATAGGCGAGTTGCTCCACTTCCAAGTTCATGGTCTCCATCTTTAGTAGCTATTGGTTGAACATCCATGATAGTTTCACTATAAGTGTTGTACTTATCTGGAGTTATTATTTCAACCTTAATGTCCTTAACTATTTCACTTACCATTGCGGCATCATGACAGATATTTTCTCTAATATATAGGGTCTTTCCGTCAAATTTAGTAACCTCTCCAAATTTAACATCCTCTATCTTTATATGTTTTCTAACCAACTTTCTAATTAGTTTGTCTTCTACTTTAACTTCTTCTACTATATGTTCTACAGCTTGCACTTTCTCTGTAGCTACTTCTTTTTGTTGAGGAACTTCCACCAGTTGAGCTTGTCCTTGTCCTAGACTTCCTACAGGAATCTCAATGTTAATTCCACGTCCTTCGTCAATTTGAATTTTTAATATTCCTCCTTGAACTAAAGGATTATAAGATTCCTTCTTCATTTGAGCTGTCTCCTCTACCTTAAAGCCCTCTAACATTTGAGCCTTAATTGGTGTTAAGGCCGGTGCATCTACTACTAATTTCTTTCCAACTACTTCTTTTCTAGTTAATACATGCTCACTTAATTTAATTAACAGTGAATCTTCTAGTTTTTCAAAGTGCATTGGATTTTCTAAATCAGAAGCTTTAATCACATGTCCAGCTTTTTTATTGTACTTAAGTACAGCCTTTTTATCTTCCTCTTCTAAAACTTCTTCCTTTATTCCCTCCACCATATGAGCTGTAATAGGTGTTAATGAATCTATTGTTTTAGTTAATTTTGCTCCTATAACCTGACCTATTTTTAAGGAGTTTTGGGGAATTTCTAATAGTCCTGAATCTAATAGGTCTGGGAAAATTTCCGGGTCTTCTAGATTCTCTGCACATATTATGGTTCCTTCTTCTGTTCTACAACAAACTACTGCATATTCATTCTTTAAGCTCTTCGCATGTTCTGCACTCATTGCCATATTTTTATGCCTCCCTTATTCCATCGGTAATCTTCTTGTTAATGTATGATCTATAGTTCTAAATACATGGTCAGTGTGATGATACACAGGTATTGACATCTTTGGTGCACAACACATTACTGTGTTAGAACAATCACTACAATTTGAAATTAATACTCTCTTTGCCCCAAGGTTCTTAAGATATATTATTCCTTGTACCTGACCTGGGCAATGTCCTGGAGTTTTACACTTGTTTACGCCCCTTATAACCTCCAAATTCTTACACTTGGTCACCCCAACCACATTGGCTCCCATTTTCTTTGCCACATCTCTTAATCTCTCTTCATCATTTCCACAGGCACAGACTAATAAACCCATATTATCTTCAAACTTAGGAAGGGGTATAGTTACTATGGCTCCACCAGAAGTCTTAGTTACCCATGATGAATTTATATTCTGGGCATTTCCCGTATAAGGTCCTCCTATTATGACTTCCCCATATTCTCCATCTATTCCACCGTATTTTTCAATTAATGATTTGAAACTAGTTCCCACAGGCACTTGTAATTCCACATTAGGTTTGTTTCCAGATTTTAATTTTCCTATGATGGTTAGGTCCTTATCTATAACTGGCTTTCTTTCATCTACAGCACGAGTTATATTAGCTAAGGTCTCACCATTTAACACTACACAATTAGCATCTAGTGGCAATTGATCTGGTCTTAACCAAATTCCAAAGATTTCATGAATTATGGCCCGTTCTTCACCCATTGGATACATATCCCTTAATTCTTTAATCTCTATTTTATTATTTTTTAAAGTCTTCTTAAGTACTTCTATTGCCCTTTTGTTTTTACCTTTAATAGCTATGTATGCCCTTTGTGCACCCGTTGCCTCCATTGCATATTCAATACCTTTTATAACTAATTGTGGATAATTTTCTATTAAATATACATTATGCTTAAGAGCCGGTTCACACTCTACACAATTGGCAATTATATAACCTTTTGGTATCTTAGCTTGTAACTTTACATGGGTAGGAAATCCTGCTCCCCCTGCACCTACAACACCCGCTTCTATTACATAATCTATTAAACTATCACATTCCTTAATCTTTACAAATTCACTACTTTGAATTTCATCCGCCTTTATCTCTATAAGATTTTTTGTAATCTTTCTAACTACACCATTTACACTAGAGTGAATTTTAGCTCCTAATCCATCTTCATTAGCTATACATTCCCCTCTTTTAATTACATCTCCTACCTCAACTATTGCCTTAGCAGGTTTACCTATATGCATTTTTAAGGGAAACTTATACAATTTTTCCATACTTTCGCCGTCCTCCTCTGTCTTTACAAATCATATGCCAAGTATACAAAATCCAAATAAATTTATAACAAACTTTCTTAATTTCATTATTATAATTCCCATGGATAAGCCTTTTACTCCCTATAGAATTTTTTTATTTATTAACTTTCTTCATTATCCCATATTATAAATGTGAGCATATTCAGAATTGAATATGTTAATTTTCTGATATGATATTTTTTTAAGATTATTCTCTCGTTTTTGGATAAAGTTTGTGTTTTGAGGGTTTTCTTGTAAAAAAACAGTTGTGTCAATTTTCTGACACAACTGTGGAAAATTCCACCTTCTTGTGTGAATATAATTAGTTTATATTATATAGCTCTAATTTTATGATATCATTAAATTATATTTTTTACAAAGATAGAGAAAGTAATAATTAAGAAAATTACTATTTATGCAAGATTTTTCTAATTTACCATGAAAAAATTCATGTAAAATTAAAGATATCCTAGATTTTATGTAAATGGTCATTTACGATAAACCCTAGGATATGGCCTAATCTTTCATCTAATTTTGAATTTTTCAAAGGATTAACTTTATAAACTTTATATGATCTATAGATTTCTGGTGTATAAACTTGCTTTATGTGGGCCTATTTCAGGAAAATATATTGAAAATCTTTTCCACCCAAGTCCTTGTCACAAGCGAAAGTGTGAATCTTCGTATATAGGTTCATGTGTCATGTTGGAGTAG
>NZ_JAOART010000042.1 GCF_025210435.1 Anaeromicrobium sp. | reverse complement strand
CCCGTCCGCCGCTGTCCTTCTTTAGAATCATCCGAAGAATCAACTAAAGAATTCTCGCTCGACTTGCATGTGTTAGGCACGCCGCCAGCGTTCATCCTGAGCCAGGATCAAACTCTCAAATAAAATCAAAAATTTGTTTGTCACTATTGTGACTGCTCTATTGTAAATCAACGTTACCTTTTTAAAAAGGTTATATTCAAGCTGGCTTAAATTCTTATACTGTTTAGTTTTCAAAGTTCAATTTGTTTTGTCGCTTCATTGCGACGACTATTAAATCATATCATTTTTGTTTTCCTTTGTCAACATGTTTTCAAATTTTATTTTTCTGTCCTTGTTGACAACATGTAATATACTAACACTTATCTCTTCTAAAGTCAACATTAATCTTTATTGAATTTCATTCCATTTCCCTTTGTGTATGATTCCTTTAAATTCTAATTCATATTCATGTGTAATATTATATTACACACGAATATCACTCCTCCTTCTCTCCAAAAAGAACTTCTGCTGCTATGTCTAATTGTTCCACTTCAGATTCTTCCATCTTTTTATCCGCTTTTATAAGAGCTGCTATAACATCTTCTCCATTATTCATTATACTTATTTCCTGAGCCAACTCCACATCTGCAATTTTTAGTGGATTTCCCAGTTTAAGTATTGACACATCCACATCAATACTATCTGGAATATTTTGCGGTAAACACTCCACTTCCACTTGTGATATTTGCTGTTGAACTACCCCTTCACTAGATTCGACCTTTCCTTTTCCTACTAATCTTATTGGCACCATAGTATGTATAGGCGTATCATAAGATATTTTTTGAAAGTCTATATGAATTATATGATTACTGACAATATCCCTTTGAACTTCCTTTATCATCACAAGGTTTTGACTTCCTTCTGTGTGTAGATCAATTAAAGCATTAGATCCATAGGATTTTATCAAAGTATCTAAATCCCTTTTATCCAATTCAACAACAGAATTTTCAATATCATGTCCATAAACGACTCCTGGAATACGGCCTTCCATTCTCATCCTATGGCAAGCATTTGATCCTATTTGGTTTCTTACGTTGGCATGTGCATCAGATTTAAGCATCTTATCCCTCCTAGTATTTATCTACTAGTCAGTATTTCCAAAGTTTTAGTTTATATACTTATAGAACTTAAAAAGAGTTAGCAAAAAGCTAACTCCTCATGACTTAATATAAACTAGGTTCTTCCACAGGATCCTCCACTTTACTAGTAGAAGCAAGTAAGGCTACAATAGACTCTCCATCATCTAGTACCTCTATGTTTTCATTTTCAAATACATTTAAATCCTTAACCAATATAGGTTCTCCAAACTTCATATTAGTTGCATCAAATTCTATAGATTGAGGTAAATATCTAGGATATGTTTGAATTTCTATTTCTATCTTTTGTTGTTGTATTACAGATACACTTGATTCAACTACAGATTTATTTAATATATACAAAGGAATCCTAACTCTTATTTCTTTATTTTCATCCAGCTCTTGTAGATCCATGTGAAGTACATAATCCTTAGTAATATGCCTTTGTATTTCTTTAATGATTGCCGATTTAATTTCTTTGCCAAAATCTAATTGGATGGTAGATCCAACTCCATATCTATTTAATATTTTTTCCAACTCTAGCTTACTAAGTTTAATACTTATGGTTTTCTCTCCACACGAATATAGAATTGCAGGAACTAATCCTTCTTTTCTTAAAGATTTTAATTGATTTTTTTCCTTCCTTTTTCTAATTCCCACTTTTAACACTGGTATAGCCATAATCTTTATCCCCCTTTTAAAAAGTATACATGTCCTATATATATGTATTGTATTAATTCTATAAATATTACAAATATTCATTAGCATTATAATTTAATTTTTAGAAATGTATATTTTTCAGCAACCTTATCTAAAATAAATATATATTATACGCTTATTCTAATTTCTAGAGGGAGAGGTGAATGATCATGTCAATTGTATGTGAATGTTTTCAAGTAACAGAAGAAACAATTCGAGAAGCAATAAGAAATGGAGCTACTACAGTAGAGGCAGTAGGAGATGTAACTCAAGCAGGTACTGGATGTGGAGGTTGTCAATCAAGAATAGAGGAAATTATTAATGAAGAAAAAAAATAAGAAAAGGCATAAGCTCAATTCTTTTATGAAGCTTATGCCTTACTTTTTATATTCTAAATCTCTTTATTTCTTCATTCATTTTCACAGCCAATTCATTTAATTTATCAGCTGCTGTTGCCACCTCTTCTACAGCCATAGATTGCTGTTGCATAGAAGCACTTACCTCTTCCGAAGCCGCTGCCGTTTCTTCTGACACGGCAGATATATTCTCTATTGATGCTACAATATTATCCTTATTCCCGTTTAGCACTTTAACAAATTCACCCATAGCTTCAATTTTTCCTGCAATACTGTCTATAGATTTGTAGATAGTATCAAAGGAATTTCTTATTTCATCAGCAACAACGGCAAATCCTCTTCCATATTCCCCTGCTCTGGCCGCTTCAATAGAAACATTTAAGGCCAATAGGTTAGTTTGCTCAGATATGGCAGCAATTGTATCTAAAATACTTCCTATATAATAAGATCCATCCTATTTGCTAATTTGTCCAGAGATATGTCAGCACCTATGACTCCTACAAATTCATTTCCATTAGCAGTATCGTATACGGGTATGCACTTATTCATAATCCTCATTTATGTTATCCATATTTTTCGAGTTTTTCCAACGTGTTTTTCTGAATTTTATAGGAATTTAATCTGGTATATAAATCCAATTACCTATTCAAATAATTTTTTCAATTTTAAAACAAAAACAGACAAAAGTATTGCTCTTTGCCTGTTTTTCCCCTTAAAATGTACTAAATCCACTCCACTCTTGGAGGCGATAAATCATAGTCCTTAATATGGATTCGTCCTCATATTCAGCATAATCCACCGTATACAACCCATCTTCATTACTCCAAATCCTATTAAAGTAGTTTAATACACTTTTTTCTATTCTATCATCTCTTTTAAGTCTTACCATCAAATCCGTTTCTAAATTATAGTCTCCTATATTTCTTCTAGTTAGGTTGGCAGAACCACCTATTACTATAGTTTCTTCCTCTTTCTTTACAATTATTAGTTTGGTGTGAAATTGTTCTCCGTGGGTATCATACCATTTTATTTCTATGTTATTGTCACTCTTATCTTTAAGTTCCAAAGCAACTTGCCTATTGGGAATACCATTTTTCTTAACTCCAAAGGCATCCTTATTAGAATCTAATACTATTTTCACATCTACCCCTCTCCTAGAAGCATTTATGAGTTCCTCTATAACGTCCCTTTCAGATAAATAAAACATGGCTATTTTTATTTCATAACCCCTTTTAGCGTCTTTGATTTCTTTTATTAGACTATCCTTTATTTTCCCTTCTGTTATTAAAGTGACCGTCCCATTAGAAACAATATTATCTCCTTTATACTCAATAGATACATCTTCTTCAAATCCAGAAATCTTAAGGACATTTAGTTCTGACTTAATCAAATCTTCTATTATGGGCCCTGTTACTTTAAATGCCATATTAGAGTGATTTCCACTGGCATCATGGGGATTCATAGAACTTACTATGGCACCCTTATCACTTATTATGACCTTCCTGTGATTTGCTTTAAAATTTATAAGTTTTAAATACCCCCTTAAAGTTACCTTAGACGAATCTGGCCTAAATGGATTTGGTAACATGCCCTTACTTCCCACTCCAAACCACTTTATAAAAGTCCTCCAAACCCCTGAATACATAGGATTTGAATCCCTCATTTTTTCCATATTAGTAATTATGACTGGTATATTATTATCTTTTAGTTCCTTTATATATTCCGATTCATATACTCCATAAAAATTATTAATCTCATCCGTTATAAATAGTATTTTCACATTAGGGTTTTGTCTCTTCTTATTAATAAGGGCTTCTGTTAATCTTTTAGATATTTTAGGGTACACAACCTTAGTACTCCTATTATAATCATCATTAAACAAAAACATATCTAATAATATGAAGTCTTTAGCTTCATCTATTAACTTTAGCTGTTCACTAAATATTTTTTGTTCCTTAATATACTCATTATCCTTCATATAGGTTAAATCATATAAAAATTCTATATGGCCATCCTTTTCTTCACTTCTATAAGACACCCCATCAGGCACACTTCTCAAAAAACCATTCATAATCGTAATAAGTACTACCGACCACAATATTATTTTCCATTTATACCCTTTCACCCAACCACCTTCTTAAATAAAATCCTATATAATAGTTATAATAATCTAAATCATCATATAATTCAAGTTCTCAAGAACCTCTCCATAGAAAAAGGATGCAGATTAATCTGCATCCTTTAATATACTATCCTAATTGAGACATTGTCTTGTAAGTAGTATACTTATCTTGGGCTTCTCCCTCAGCCTTAACGAATAATTCCTTCGCTATTTCTGGGAATTGCTTTTGTAATGAAGTATATCTCACTTGTCCTTCTAAGAAACTTCTAAACTTAGTAAAGTCTGGTTCTTTAGAATCAAGTACAAATGGATTCTTTCCTTCTTTCTTAAGTTCTGGGTTGAATCTGTATAAGTTCCAGTATCCACAATCTACAGCTTGCTTAATGTTAGCTTGTGATCTTCCCATACCTTCTTTTATACCATGGTTGATACAAGGAGCGTATGCGATGATAATTGATGGTCCATCATACTTTTCAGCTTCAGTTATAGCCTTCATGAATTGATTCTTGTCAGCACCCATACCAACTTGTGCCACATATACGTATCCATAGCTTGCAGCCATTAATCCTAAGTCCTTCTTCTTAACCTTCTTACCAGAAGCAGCAAACTTAGCTACAGCAGCAGTTGGAGTTGCTTTAGAAGACTGTCCACCAGTATTTGAGTAAACTTCCGTATCAAATACTAATACATTTACATCTTCTCCAGAAGCAAGTACGTGGTCAAGTCCACCATAACCAATGTCATTAGCCCATCCGTCTCCACCGATGATCCATACAGACTTCTTGATTACATAGTCTTTTCTTTCTTCTATTTCAGCTAATAGTTCAGTAGCTTTTGCATCATCTGACTTACCTTCAAATACTGGTAACATTTCAGCATAAGCTTCTTTAGTTACTTCAGCATCTTCTTTTCCTTCTAACCACTTAGCAAATGGAGCTTTAACATCCTCAGAAGCATCTGTAGCTACTAATTCAGCCATTAAATCTGCTAATTTATTTCTAATTTGTTGAATTCCTAAGTGCATACCAAATCCATATTCAGCATTATCTTCGAATAATGAGTTAGCCCAAGCTGGACCTCTTCCATTCTTATCTGTGCAATATGGTGTAGCTGGTGCTGAAGCTCCCCAAATAGAAGAACATCCAGTAGCATTAGCTATCATCATTCTGTCTCCGTATAATTGAGTAATAACCTTAGCGTATGGAGTTTCTCCACAACCAGCACAAGCTCCAGAGAACTCTAAGTATGGATGCTCAAACTGACTTCCCTTAACTGTTTTATTGTTCATTGGGTTTTTCTTAGGTTCTACAGTCATAGCATACTCCCAGTTAGCTACTTCTACTTCTTGAGATTCAATTGGCTTCATTTCAAGAGCAGTTTCCTTAGCTGGACAAATATCAGCACAGTTTCCACAACCTGTACAGTCTAATGGACTTACTTGAATTCTGTACTCTAATCCTTCGAATCCTTTACCCATAGCTTTCTTAGTCTTAAATGCTTCTGGTGAATTCTTACATTCTGCTTCGTCTGCTAATACTGGTCTAATTGCAGCATGTGGACAAACGAAAGAACATTGATTACACTGAATACACTTATCTATATTCCACTCTGGTACATTAACTGCAATACCTCTCTTCTCGTATGCAGAAGTTCCCATAGGTAATGTTCCATCTTCTCTTCCAGCGAATGTACTTACAGGTAAGTCATCTCCCTTTTGTCCATTTACTGGCTTTAATACGTTTGTAATAAATTCTGGTTCACATACTTCTTGAGTTGCAGCAGCTTCTTCAACTAGAGCTGACCAAGAAGCAGGTACTTCTATCTTAACTAACGCACTGATTCCTCTTTCTACAGCATCTTTGTTCATATTAACAATCTTTTCACCTTTTTTGCCATAGGACTTAACAACAGCTTCTTTTAAGTATTCAACAGCCTTATCTTCGTCTATAACCTTAGCTAACTTGAAAAATGCAGATTGCATAATCATGTTAGTTCTATTTCCAAGTCCGATTTCTGCTGCTATATCAGTAGCATTGATTGTATATAAGCTAATTTCATTATCTGCTATATACTTCTTCATTGAAGCAGGTAATTTTTCTTCTAATTCTTCAGGTGACCATTTACAGTTAAGTAAGAATGTTCCACCTTCCTTTAATCCATCTAATACATCATACTGATTTACGTATGCAGGAGTTGAACAAGATACGAAGTCAGCAGTACTGATTAAGTATGTAGATTTAATAGGAGTTTTACCAAATCTTAAGTGAGATACTGTTACTCCACCAGACTTCTTAGAGTCATAAGAGAAGTATCCTTGTGCATAAAGATCAGTCTTGTCTCCTATGATCTTAATAGCATTTTTATTAGCTCCAACAGTTCCGTCAGAACCAAGTCCCCAGAACTTACATCTAATAGTTCCTTCTGGAGCCGTTACAATAGGTTCTCCAACTTGGATAGATGTATTAGTCACATCATCAAGGATACCTACAGTAAATCCATTCTTAGGCTCATCTGCCTTTAAGTTATCAAATATAGCTTTAATTTGAGATGGAGTAGTGTCTTTTGATCCTAATCCATATCTACCACCAATAACTATAGGAGCATTTTCTTTTTCATAGAATAATGTTCTAACATCTTGATATAATGGTTCTCCTAATGATCCTGGTTCCTTTGTTCTATCTAAAACAGCAATCTTCTTAGTAGTCTCAGGTAATACATTTAAGAAGTACTTTTCACTAAATGGTCTATATAATCTTACCTTAATTAAACCGATTTTTTCTCCTTGAGCTACTAAGCTATCAATAGTTTCTTCTATAGTTTCAACTACAGAACCCATAGCTATAACTACATTTTCAGCATCTGGTGCTCCCACATAGTCAAAAGGTTTATATGATCTTCCTGTAACCTTGCTAATTTCCTCCATGTATGTGTTAACCATATCTGGAACATCATCATAGAATTTGTTACAGGCTTCCCTAGCTTGGAAGAAAATATCTGGGTTTTGAGCTGATCCTCTAGTTACTGGATGCTCTGGATTTAAAGCTCTTGCTCTAAACTCTTTAACTGCATCGTAGTCAACTAATTTAGCAAACTCATTGTAGTCGATAGTTTCAATCTTTTGAATTTCGTGAGATGTTCTAAATCCATCAAAGAAATGTAGGAATGGAACTCTACTCTTAATAGCAGTTAAGTGAGCAATCCCACCTAAATCCATAACCTCTTGAACAGATCCAGACGCAAGCATAGCAAATCCAGTTTGTCTAGTTGCCATAACATCTGAATGATCTCCGAAAATTGATAATGCATGACTTGCTACAGCACGAGCACTTACATGGAATACTCCAGGTAATAACTCTCCAGCAATCTTATACATATTAGGAATCATTAATAATAATCCTTGAGAAGCAGTAAAAGTAGTAGTTAATGCTCCTGCTTGTAATGATCCATGAACAGCTCCTGCTGCTCCTGCCTCTGATTGCATTTCTGTAACTTGTACAGTTTGACCAAAAATATTTTTTTGCCCATTTGCTGCCCACTCATCAACAAACTCTGCCATGTTTGATGATGGTGTAATTGGATATATAGCTGCCACATCTGTAAATGCGTATGAAACATAAGCTGCAGCCGTATTTCCATCCATTGTCTTCATTTGTCTAGCCATTTGTAGACCCCCTTGTATACAATATACTTTCTTTAACAATATATGTCCCTACTATCAATTCTATTATATAATAAAAAAAAATTCTAGTAGTTTTCACCAGAATTTAAAGTAATTTTTTGTATTTTTTTATTTCTTATGAAACTAAGCCCATTTCCCCTTATCTGTTTACAGAATCTTCTGAAGCAACATCAATAAAATCACACCAGGAATTCCCAATAGACCTGCCACTAATGCAGTTATTATGTTTATACCTATTTTAAGTCCTATAAATTTCCCCAAAAAATTTACTACTATTAATAATACGCCCCCTAATACTCCATTCCAAATTAATTTTAAAGTTATTTTAATGGGTATTAAAAGAACATATCCTAATATGTATAAAAGTATTAATCCAAAGGCATAGGCTAATATTACTTGTAATTCTACTGCCATCCATAACCACCCTCCATGGTTCATTTATAAAAAATATTTCTATATTTATTATATTAAGGGTTGTATAAAAAATATTACCCTAATTGGAATATTTATTATTCTTTTTATGAATCAAACATGAGATCTCACGATTTTTGTATATAGTATAAAGTATACAATGACGCCTTTGAAATTGTATATTTCTATAATTGCACCCGTATACAAAAAACACAATGAAGTAGGGTCACCTTTTAACCCAACCTCATTGCAATTTAATATGTATTCCCATTTCTCTTGCTAACCTCATAAGATATATATATTTTGTTCTAGCCGCTTCCATTCTAAATATGGCATGATCTATCAAGTCTGGATCCGTGGCATTTTGAAAAAAGTTCTCTGCATATTGCCATTCTTCATGGGCCAATCTTATATGATCTACCATTTTATCCGCTTCACTTTTTATCTCTTGGCCCGTTAATAGTTGTGAATATATATTACTTATTCCATCTAAAAAACTATTCTTTTTTGAGTGTTCACTTCTTTTAATATTTTTGACTGCCTCTTGCATACATAACCCCCCTAAAAAAATCTTCTAACCTTCTTATATATAACTTCTCCACATTTTTAGGCAGGTATACCTTTTTTTAGGGATTTTTAAAAAGATTTTATAATAACAAAAAAGAATGGCCCTTTAACAACCATTCTTATATTTCACGTCTACCTTCTAATGCCTTAGATAAAGTCACCTCATCTGCATACTCTAAATCTCCACCTACAGGAACTCCATGGGCTATTCTAGTAACCTTTATTCCAGCTGGTTTTATTAGCTTAGAAATATACATAGCTGTAGCTTCTCCCTCTATGGTAGGATTAGTAGCGATTATAACTTCTTCTACAGGATTTTGTTGTAATCTCACTATCAGTTCCTTTATCTTTATACTCTCAGGGCCTATACCTTCCATGGGAGATATGGCTCCATGTAATACATGATAATGACCTCTAAATTCTCGAGTTTTTTCCATGGCTATTACATCCCTTGGACTCTCTACTACACAAATAAGATTCTTTTGTCTGCTTTCATTTCTACATATATTACAAGGATCCACATCTGTTATATTTGCACAAACAGAACAGTATCTTGTCTTTTCTTTAGCATATACTATAGCCTCTGATAAGGACTTAGCCTCTTCCATACTAATATTTAAAACATGAAAGGCTAGTCTTTGAGCTGTCTTTTTCCCAATACCAGGTAATTTAGAAAACTCTTCTATTAATCTAGCCACAGGACCTGCATAATATTCCATCCTATTCACCTCCAAAAATTAAACCGAGCTTAAGCTCGGTCTTTTATTAGAATAATCCTGGTATATTAAGTCCACCTGTTACTTTACCCATTTCACTATTCATCATTTCATCAGCTTTTCTTAAAGCCTCATTTGTAGCAGCTAAAATTAAATCTTGTAACATTTCTATATCATCTGGGTCTACTACTTCTGGTTTTATAACCACATCTAGTAGTTCCTTCTTACCATTTACCTTTACAGTAACTGCACTTCCACCTGCACTAGCTTCTACTTCCTTTTCTTCAAGTTGACTTTGCATTTTTTCCATTTCCTTTTGCATCTTTTGAACTTGCTTCATCATATTATTCATATTTCCAGGCATTCCTCCTGAAAATTTACCTCTACCTTTAGCCATTTAAACTCTCCTCCATTTATATTAAATTTTCAATTTATATACTATTATACTTTTAATATTATACCATATATGCAAATATATATAATATTTTTTTAATAGACCATATGAATTCTT
This sequence comes from Anaeromicrobium sp., assembly GCF_025210435.1. Classification (GTDB taxonomy): domain Bacteria; phylum Bacillota; class Clostridia; order Peptostreptococcales; family Thermotaleaceae; genus Anaeromicrobium. Next base: position 36,026 of record NZ_JAOART010000042.1, on the reverse strand, counting down.
CCATAAAACTTTAAGAAAACATAGGAAGGACACAAAGAGAACACACCAATTCATTAAACTTAAATTAAGTCAAATCGCAGCACACAATTATAAGGAGGATTTTAAAATGAAAAAATCAAGCATATTAACATTAATACTAAGTGGAATCATTTTAGCATCATGTATTGGTCCCGTATTTGCAGGAACAAATATGAAGAGTCCAGTAACAACATGTGAATCACAAATCATTGAAACAGTAGATAATATGGACTTTAATGATTTCATAGAACCTACGAAAGATGATACAATAAATATGAAGAATCAAGCAACAACATGTGTATCACAAATGATTAAAATAGTAGATAATATAGATTTTAATGATTTCATAGAACCTATAAAAGATAATTTAAGTAAAGATGAAATAAAAAAATTAAAAAAGTTACACGAGGATGCCATAAAGTTAGACAAAAAAGAAAAATTTGATCAAGCAAATAAATTATGGGATGAAATTTTTTCTATCACTGATAAATATGAATTTTTTAATGGAGAACCTCTTTCTTTTAAAGATTTCATTAAAGATCTAGATGGAGCTTATGATAAGAATGACTTAGCTAAAATAGAAAAAATCTACAATAAAATATTAGATTTAGAAAAAAGTAATAAATACGACGAGGCAAATGAATTATGGAATGATCTTTTTGAATTATTGGAAGATGATGTAGTTGTGAACATAGAAGATTTAGACTTCAAAGATTTTATAAAGGATTTCTCTAAGGATTTAAAGGAAGGTGAACTAAAAGAATTAGAAAACCTTTATAATCAGGCCTTAGAGTTAGATAAAAAAGGTAAGTATGACGAGGCAAATGAACTATGGAATAAGCTCTTTCATAAATTAGACGAAAATATAGATTGGGAAGAATGTGAGACTATAAATTAAGTAGTTTATCCCAAAAAAAGGGAGTACATAAAGTTTAATAGCTTTTGTCCTCCCTTATTTTTATGCTATATTATAAATTATTAAAAGAAATAAAAAGGAGGTATTTTTTTGAATAAAAATGTACTTATAGTGGAAGATGAAGCTAGAATATTAGAAATCACTTCCGATTACTTTAAGGCAAATGATTTTAATGTATTTGAAGCAGTAGATGGTCAAGAGGCCTTAGATTTGTTTAACTCTAATAAAATAGATTTAGTAGTATTAGATATAATGATGCCCAAATTAGACGGCTGGTCTGTATGTAGGAGGATTAGGAAAAACTCAGATGTACCTATCATAATAATCACAGCCCGCTCCGATGAAGATGATAAATTAATGGGATTTGAATTAGGTGCTGACGAATACGTCACAAAACCCTTTAGCCCTAAAGTACTAGTGGCAAGGGCAAAAAACCTTCTAAAAAGGGCATCTGGTTCCATTAATTCTTCAATTAATACATTAGAAGTAGGAGGTATTAAAATAGACAAAAGTTCCCATATTATAACCATGGATGGAAAACAATTAGATTTGGCTCCTAAGGAATTTTCCCTATTAGTTTACCTTATAGAAAACAAAGGCTTAGTATTATCTAGGGAAACTATTTTGAACAATGTATGGGCATATGATTTTTTTGGTGATTTAAGGGTTGTAGATACCCATATAAAAAAGTTGAGAAAAAAACTCGGTGACAAGTCATCCTATATTCATACCCTCATAAGGGTAGGATATAAGTTTGAGGTCCTTTAAAATGAAAAGACAAAGCATAGTATTTAAATTATTCTTAATCACCTCCTGCACTTTTCTAACCTTTTTATTATTTCAAATGATTTTTCAACGTCTTTTTTTAGAACGGGTATACTACAATGAAAAAATTAAGAACACAAAAGACAGTATAAATGAATTTATCAAAAAATATCCTTCCACAGAAGAAAACTTTAATGCTTCATATAAGGAAATAAATAAGTTTATAGAAGAAAATAATTCTTATCTGGCCATAACAGATAGTTCTGGTAACATAGAATTGTCTTCTATGATAAATCCCATTCCAGAGGCCATGGTAATTAAAGGAGAATATAACAAACTTTATAAAGTATATTTAGATATCCAATTATATGATGAGGACTTTCAGAGTGTAAAATTTAATTTAAATGATGAAATATACTTAGATGGTTTGATAGATGAAAACTTTAATGAATTTATAGATATTTATTCTATAAAATATAAGGGAAAAGAATATGTACCAAATAAAAACACAGAATACTATCTGGAAATAGAGGATACCACTACTGAAAATATTTTAACCTTAGATAATTATTTAAAAGAATCATCCATTAAAGGAACTATCGTAAACTTAAGTCGTGCAGATTATTCTAAGGATTTCACCTTTTTTTATGATGATATTTTGTTAGGACAGATCAATAACTTTTTTGCAGATCCAAGTTTATTTGCCCCTCCACAGGGTGACTTTATAAGCTATGATTATATAGATGAAATGACTAACATAAACCATGTTATTTTTATAAAATCCTTTAAAGTAGGATTAGAAACTAAATATGTATTTTCTTCCACTTCCCTTCAACCCGTTAGTGAGGCTTTAACTGTAATAGAAAAATACTATATATATTTTTTCATAGTTGCATTATTTTTAATAGGTATTTTATCATTCTTTTATTCCAAAATCATATCAAAACCCCTTATAAATATTAATAGGGTGGCTAAAAAAATGGCTACCTTAGACTTTAGTAATTATTGTGAAGTAAATAGTAATGATGAATTAGGAAGTCTGGGGAAGAATTTAAACATACTATCTAAAAACTTAGAACATAATTTAAACCAATTAAAAATAGCCAATGAAAAATTAGTAGATGACATGGAAAAGGAACGCCAGCAAGAAAATATTAGGCGAGAATTTGTGGCAAATATATCCCATGAATTAAAAACTCCATTAGGTATAATCAAAAGTTTTTCCGAGGGCATAAAGGATGGTATATATGAAAAGAAGAAGGATTATTATTTAGATGTGATAATTGACGAAGTAGAGCAAATGGACAAACTCATTTTAGATATGCTCCAATTATCCAAGTTAGAGTCTAAAGGTTTCAAACTAAATAAGAACTATTTTTCCTTAGATAAATTAATCCTTTACTCAAAGGATAAATTTAAGGGTATGGTTGAAAATAAAAACCTGAAAGTAAACTTAAATATAAAAAAATCCACAGTATACGCTCATAAGTCTAAGATAGAACAGGTTATAAACAATTTATTTTCCAACGCCATAAGGTATAGTCCCCAAAATGAAAAAATAAATATATCCATAGATGAAAGGGACGGTGAGATCTATTTTTATATGGAAAACACAGGAACCCACATACCCGAGGATGAAATCCATAAGATATGGGATAGATTCTATAGGGTTGAAAAATCTAGAAGTAAAGCATCAGGAGGCACGGGACTTGGTTTACTCATAGTTAAAAATATATTAGAACTTCATAACAGTTCCTTTGGAGTGAAAAATACTACTAAAGGAGTAGAGTTTTTCTTCAGTTTAAACAAGGGTGATTAATATCACCCTTATAGTATTTCCAAATTAAATTCTCCAAACTTTTCTTTTATCTTTTCAACTTCTGCTTCCTCATTTTGGGGTTCTTCTGGTTCATCTTCCTTTTTAACAGATAAGTTCTTTATATGCGACTCCATAACAAAATCTAGACCTATACTTTCACCATACATTTCTTTCATTACACTTTGTATAAAGTCACTTCCTTGAGATGCCATTTCTTTATGAAAAGAAAAGGCGTCACCAAAGGATATGACTAATTTATTGTTTTTAAATCCCACTAGACTTCCTTCTATTAGTACAGCATGTAATGATATTTTCTTTTTCTTAATGACCTTTAATATGCCCTCCCAATTATTTTTAATACTATTAAATCTATCTCCCCTAGAAACTACTGTGGCAGGTTTAATTTCTTTTTTTACTTCTTCTTTTGCATCTTCCTTTGGTTTTTCATTAACCTCTTCCATAGGGACAGGATTAGAAACCACATTTATCTGACCTGTTTTTATTCTTCTCTCTAGGGATTCTATCCTATCTAACAACCCTTCTACAGAATTATCCACTTGGGGAGAAGATAACTTTATGATTGTAAGTTCTAACAATACCCTTGGCTGAGATGCCCATTTTGCATCGGCAGATAATTTAGATAATAGGTTTATACTCCTACTAATAGAGTTCATAGATAAACTTTCACTTTGCTTACAAAGCCTTTGTATATTTTCCTTAGATAAATTTATTATTCCCCCTAAATCATCTGATATTTTACTCATCATGAGATTCCTATAATGGGTTATTAAAACCTTAATAAACTGATGTATATCCTTGCCTGAATCCACTAAGTTTTCTATGAGTTTCATACATTCCTTAGTATTTTCATCTTTTATATTATCTACTAAATCCAATAAATATGAATCATTTACGGTTCCTAGTATGTCTATCACATTATCATAGGTTATATTATTTTCATTAATCGAAACGCATTGGTCTAATATACTAAGGGCATCCCTTAAGGCTCCATCTGAATTTCTAGCTATAAGCTCTAGGGCTTGCCTATCCACATGGATATTCATGCTACCACAAATAGATTCCATAGTACCTGATATATCATCTTCCTTAATTCTCTTTAAATCAAACCTTTGACATCTAGATAATATGGTTGCGGGTATTTTATGAGGTTCCGTCGTGGCTAATATGAAGATTACATAATGGGGAGGTTCTTCTAAGGTTTTTAAAAGGGCATTAAAGGCACCTGTAGATAACATGTGAACCTCATCTACTATATAGACCTTATACTTTCCCTTAGTAGGTGGATATTTTACATTTTCCCTAATTTCCCTCACATCATCCACACCATTATTAGATGCTGCATCTATCTCAATTACATCCATTATACTTTCATTTAAAATTCCCAAACAAATTTCACACTCATTACAAGGATTATTATCTATAGGATTTAAACAATTCACTGCACGGGCAAATATTTTAGCCGTAGAAGTTTTCCCCGTACCCCTAGTTCCACAAAACAAGTATGCATGGGCAATATTATTATTCTCTATTTGATTTTTAAGTGTCCTTGTAATATGACTTTGTCCTACCACATCTTCAAATTTATTTGGTCTATACTTTCTATATAACGCTATATATGCCATAACACATTACCTTTCTTTTGTATATTCTATTAATACTCGTCTATAGCTTTACTTGAGTCTATTTCAGGAAAAAATTTTCAATAGTTCCCTGAAATAGGCACACATAAAGCTGGTTTATAAATAAGAAATCTATACTTACTCTTATTTTAAAATACTAATTAGTATATGTAAATTATTATTATAAATCTATAAAGTATTGTCTTCATAAAATTAGTTAATTTCTTATACATTTTCTCACATTTAATCAATTTCAATAAGCATAGTATACTTTATAAATATTTTGAAAATTCCTTAAATTTTTATTAACAATAAAAAAACATGTAGAATTCATATGAATCTACATGCTATTATACTTTATATAAAAGCTGTGCACCTATATCGACAAGCCGTTACAAGCGTGACCCGTATAGTTAACTCAACTCAGGCACCCTTGTGGCACATGAAAGGGACTACTTATCGCTGCTTCCTTCCGGATCTGACGAGGTTCATAGGCTTTCATTGCACAAGACCCAAATCTCATCGCCACTTGTACGGGGCAGACCTCACAACGACAGGCCTCTAATAGGCGTTCGACCCTGCTAAGGCGGATTGCAGGTTACAGGACACCGCCAACTTCCCATCTAGCACAGCAAACTTTATAAACTTTTTAAATGGCGGAGAGAGCGGGACTCGAACCCGCGGGGCCGTTAAGCCTTACACGCTTTCCAGGCGTGCTCCTTAGCCACTCGGTCATCTCTCCATATAGAGATTAAAGATTTTCTCTTCAATCACGACATATACTATCTTAACACATGTAAAAATATTTTGCAATAGATTATGAACTGTAAGTTTATTCAAATAATTGTAATTCTTTCTCTAAGATTGTTAATAATTTATCATTGACTTATCTTGTGAATTTTGAGAAAATTATTGTAATTACAACTTTTATATAAGAAAAGGATTATTTTCCCTTTGAAAAGGGTAAATTATATAAGTAAAAGTCTTTTTATCACACGAAAGGAAGGTGAAAATTGTGAGTCATTTAAATTTAAATGTACAAATTCCAGAAACTGCAAATCTAGGAAAAGAAAAATTCCATGACCTAAGAAAATATATAGAAAACTTGGATACAATCGATGGTGCTTTAATCAGTATATTACATAAGGCTCAAACTATTTTTGGTTATTTACCAAAGGAAGTTCAATTATTTGTAGCTAGAACATTAAATCTTCCAGCTGCTGAAGTTTATGGTGTCGTAAGTTTTTACTCATATTTCACAACTGAACCTGTTGGCAAATACACAATAAGCGTATGTATGGGCACCGCATGCTTTGTAAGGGGTGCTGACAAAGTAATAGAAAGGATCAGCCAAAGATTAAATATTAAACCTGAAGAAACTACAGGTGATGGCTTGTTCACATTAAAAAGCGTTCGCTGCATAGGAGCCTGTGGCCTTGCACCAGTAGTAACTATCGGTGAAAAGGTATACGGCAGAGTTACTGTAGAAGAAATGGATGAAATTTTAGATTCCTATACAGGTGAGGAGGCATAAGTATGCAAATTAAATCTTTAGATGAATTGAAAAAGATAAGAGAAAACTCCCTTAAAAAGGTGAATTTAAGACAAACTGGTGAATCCGATTCACCCCATACGGAAATCCTTGTGGGAATGTCCACATGTGGTATAGCATCTGGTGCTAGAGAGACATTAAATGCCTTAGTTGAAGAAGTTAATAATAATAACCTAATGGATGTTAAAGTTATCCAAGTAGGTTGCATAGGACTTTGCCATTCAGAACCAATAATCCAGGTAAATCGTCCTAACGAAAAACCTGTAGTATATGGAAAAATAGATCCATCAAAGGGTCGTGAAATCATTAAAGAGCATATTATAAACGGAAAAGTATTGGACCAATATGTAATTGATGTTGACTTTGTTCGTCCATAAATTAGGATTTCCAAATGAAAAATTTCATATTAGGTTAGGAGGTAAATAATGAACAATTATCGCATAAATATAATGGTCTGTGGAGGTACTGGGTGCCTTGCATCAGAAGGTGACAAGGTAATTAAAAACCTAGAACTCATCCTAAAGGATCGTGGCTATGACAAAGAGGTACAGGTTGTTAAAACTGGATGTTTTGGATTTTGCGAACAAGGTCCCATAATAAAAATCCATCCAGATAATGTATTTTACGTAAAAGTTAAACCCCAGGATGCTAAGGAAATCATTGATGAACACATTATCAAGGGAAGAAAAGTTGAAAGACTTCTTTATGAAGAACCAAACATGAAAAAGAAAATCCAAGAACACGAAAATATGCCCTTTTATCAAAAGCAATTACGTATAGCTTTAAGGAATTGTGGTTTAGTTAATCCAGAGGATATTCATGAATACATAGCATTTGATGGATATGCAGCCCTTGGAAAAGTATTGACTAAAATGACTCCAGATGAAGTTATTGAAGAAATTCAAGAATCAGGACTTCGTGGTCGTGGAGGTGGTGGATTCCCCACAGGACTTAAATGGAAATTCACTAGACAATCAGAATCTGATCAAAAGTATATCATATGTAATGCTGATGAAGGAGATCCAGGAGCATTCATGGATAGAAGTATCCTAGAGGGTGATCCCCATTCTGTATTAGAAGCCATGGCCATAGCTGGATATGCCATAGGAGCTGATTTTGGATATATCTATATTCGTGCTGAATACCCACTAGCAATTGAGAGATTAAACGTGGCTATTAAGCAAGCTCGTGAAACTGGATTATTAGGAAAAGATATATTCGGTACAGGATTTAACTTTGATATAGATATTAAATACGGAGCTGGAGCCTTCGTATGTGGTGAAGAAACTGCACTTATCCACTCCTTAGAAGGTAAACGTGGAGAGCCTACTTATAAACCTCCATATCCGGCAGAAAGTGGATATAAAGGAATGCCCACATCCGTTAACAACGTGGAGACTTTTGCTAATATTCCACCTATCATTTTAAAGGGTGCCAAATGGTTTAGCTCCATTGGAAGTGAAAAATCCAAAGGAACTAAGGTTTTCGCCCTAGCTGGAAAAGTAAACAACGTAGGCCTAGTTGAAGTTCCTATGGGTATTACCTTAAGGGAAATAATATATGATATTGGCGGTGGAATACAACACGGAAAGAAATTTAAGGCTGTTCAAACGGGAGGACCATCTGGTGGTGTAATCACAGAGAAGGACTTAGATACTCCAATTGATTATGAAAGTTTAATGGGTATCGGATCTATGATGGGTTCTGGTGGTATGATCGTAATGGACGAAGACAATTGCATGGTAAATATTGCCAAATTCTACTTAGAGTTCACTATGGAAGAATCTTGCGGTAGATGTACTCCTTGTCGTGTAGGTACTAAGAGAATGTATGAAATATTACAAAAGATCACTGATGGTGAAGGAAGTATGGATGATTTACAAAACTTAAAAGAATTATCCCATATGATTAAGGGAAGTTCCTTGTGTGGTCTAGGACAAACGGCTCCTAACCCAGTACTTAGTACTATGAACTTCTTTTGGGATGAATACCTGGCCCACGTTAAAGACAAACACTGTCCTACAGGAGAATGTTCTGGCCTTGCCAAGTATAAGATCATTCCTGAAAAATGCGTTGGATGTACTGCCTGTGCTAGAGTTTGTCCTGTAGATTGTATTGAAGGTGAAGTTAAAAAAGAACACGTTATAGATGAAAGCAGATGTATTAAGTGTGGAGCATGTTTTAACACATGTAAATTTAGTGCAATAGTTAAACCATAGTAAAGAGCGAGGTGATAATATGTCTAAAGAAACAGTTTCAATTATTATAAATGGTGAAGATTATCAAGTACCTAAGGATAGCACCATATTAGACGTGGCTAAGGATGCAGGCATTAATATTCCTACATTGTGTCACTTAGATTTACACAACTTAAAAGCCGTTAACAAGGCCGCTTCTTGCCGTGTTTGTATGGTAGAAGTAGCAGGAAAAAATAATTTAGCTCCAGCCTGTGTTACTAAAGTATCAGAGGGAATGGATATAAAGACAGACTCTATTAGGGCTATTAAAGCAAGAAGGATGGCTGTAGAGTTATTATTATCAAATCATCCAAATGAGTGTTTTACCTGCCCTAGAAACTTAGACTGTGACTTACAAGCCCTAGCTAAGGATTTAGGTATCACTAGAATCAAATTTGAGGGTGAAAAGAAAGAATATGCAAAGGATACTTCAAGTGCTTCAATAGTAAAAGATCCAAGTAAATGTATCATGTGTAGACGTTGTGAAACCATGTGTAATGACGTTCAAACCTGTGGAATATTATCTGGGTTAGACAGGGGTTTTGATGCTATTGTTGGACCTGCATTTAATCTTCCAATGAAAGATACTTCATGTACTTACTGCGGACAATGTGTTGCCGTATGTCCTACGGCAGCTTTAACGGAAGTTAACTCTATAGATAAGGTATGGAGTGCTATTGAACATAAGGATAAATATGTTATTGCCCAAATAGCACCAGCAATTCGTGTTGCCTTAGGTGAAGAATTTGGAATGGCACCAGGAACTATAGTAACTGGAAAAATAGCTACAGCCTTAAAGAGGCTAGGATTTGATGGAGTATTTGATACGGACTTCGCTGCTGACTTAACTATTATGGAAGAAGCATCTGAATTAATCCATAGATTAGAAAACAACGGAACCCTTCCAATGTTAACTAGCTGTTGTCCAGCTTGGGTTAAATTCATTGAGCATCAATTCCCAGAGTTGTTAGATATACCATCCACATGTAAATCACCACATATTATGTTTGGTGCCATTGCTAAAACTTATTATGCTGAGAAAATGGGAATAGATCCAAATAAGATTGTAGTAGTATCTGTTATGCCATGTGTAGCCAAAAAAGCTGAAGCTGAAAGACCAGAACTTACTAAAGATAATGCTAATGATGTGGATTTAGTAGTTACTACAAGAGAATTTGCCACTATGATTAAAGAAGCTGGTATGGACTTCACTAAATTACCAGATGGAGAATTTGATAAATTAATGGGAGAAAGTACTGGAGCATCTGTAATATTTGGTACAACTGGTGGAGTTATTGAAGCTGCCCTTCGTACTGCCTATGAGTGGGCTACTGGGGAAACTTTAGAAAAGGTTGACTTTAAACAACTACGTGGTCTTGATGGCATTAGGGAAGCTACCGTTGACTTAAAGGGAAAAGAACTTAAAATAGGTATTGCCCATGGACTTGGAAATGCCAGAAGATTATTAGAAGATATTAGGGATGGAAAATCTCACTACCACGCCATAGAAATCATGGCCTGCCCTGGTGGATGTGTTGGTGGAGGTGGCCAACCATATCACCATGGAGATGCATCTATAATTGAAGCACGTCACAAGGCAATATACGAAGAGGATGCTGGTAAGACATTGAGAAAATCCCACGAAAACCCTGAGATCATCAAACTATATGAAGAGTTCCTAGGAAAACCCCTTGGCCATAAATCTCATGATTTATTACACACTCACTATGAAAAGAGAGATAGAATATAATTTTAAGGAAGGTGATTTATTTTCACCTTCCTTTTATTATTAATATTATTGTATATACTATTAATATGATTCTTATATTTAACATAAGGATGTGAATAATATGTACATAAAAATCACCTTTTCCAAATCTAATAAAATCATAGACACAATACCTGGTAGTACATTACTTCAAATCTTAAGACATAATAATATATTCATTCCTTCCCCCTGTGGTGGCAACGCCCTTTGTGGAGGGTGTAGAGTTAAAATAACAAAGGGAAATGATTTAATGGATATTAGTGCAGAAGAATATGATAAATTATCCGACGAAGAAATAAAAAGAAACTTCCGATTATCCTGTAGTTATATTCCTAAGGAAGATATAATAGTTGAAATTTAGAAAGGCTAATACCTAGTTCATATTAGCCTTTTTAGATTATTCTGCCACTGTTAAATTTTTTATCCACTTCCCCGATTTATATCTCGTAAAGGATACTACACACTTTACCACTTCCTCTAGAGTTACTAACATATATACTTCATATATTCTTAATTTAAATAAGATGGCTCCTATTAAACAAAGGGGCACTCCTATAAACCACATGGTCATAAACTCTACCCTTAAAACATACTTAGTATCTCCTCCACCCCTTAGTATCCCAACGATTAATATTCCACCTATGAAACGGGCTGGAAGAACTATTGATGTTATTACAATCATATAATAGGCGTTCATATAAACTTCATCAGATACATTATAAATTTTCAGTACATATTTAGATGATATTACTAAAATTATTCCTATTATCACAGATAAGACCAAAGTAGTTTCAAGTAATTTTTTAGAATAATATTTACTTTTATCATAATCTCCTCTACCTACTTCCGTTCCCACAATGGCGCAGGCTCCATTGGCCATGGCAAATAATACGATTAAAAACATATTTTGTATGGATGTACATATCTGAACTGCTGCCATTGATCTTGTTCCCATATTTCCATATATGATAGCATATATGACTATACCTAACCCCCAACAAATTTCATTTATTATAACAGGTATAGTAACATCCATAACTCTCTTAAAAAATCCCCTATCAAAGTCTATTAAGGTCTTAAAAGAAGCTTTTAACACATGACCTTTTCCGTATATTAAACATATAATTAAAACCATTTCCACAACTCTAGCTATTAAAGTAGCCATGGCTGCTCCCTTTATACCCAAGGCAGGCATACCTAAATTCCCAAATATAAGACCATAATTAAATACTACATTTAATACAAAGGCCACACTACTACATACCATAGGCACAACCGTTTGTTGCACTCCCCTACTTCCAATTCCATAGGATAAGGATATGGCTGTAAACACATAACTCATGCTCACAATGGTTAAATAATCTTTACCTAAGGATATGACTACATTACTTTTATTAAATAAATATATTATATTTTCATTAAAGAAAGTTCCTCCTATTAAAAATACAATGCTAGTACTTATACCTAATACCAAAGATACACCCAATACCCTTCTTATACTATTAACATCTTCCTTTCCCCAAAATTGGGCTATTAAAACATTACATCCAGAACATATACCCATCATAAGTAAATTAAACATGAAAAAGTATTGATTTGAGATACCTAATGCAGCCACGGCTTCCTCTCCTAATTTCCCGATCATGAAGCTATCCATCATATTTACAGAAGAAGTTATAAAGTACTGAATCATAATTGGAAAAGCCACTTTAAATAGTAACTTATAAAAGGATTTTGAATCACTCATATTATCACCTACTCTCAATTTTTCCTAACAAAAAAAACACCCTAAAACCCGAAAGTTTTACAGTGCTTCTCAATCACCATTAATAAATATTTTTTTATATGTTATCACAAATTACCCTTATACTCAACTATAGATTTATTATTTATAAACTAGCTTTATATGGCCCTACTTCAGGAAAATATATTTGAATTTTTATTATTTACCAACAATTCACATGATACTTTACCTTTTATTAGGGTATATATTCATAAAAGGGGGGTATTCTTATGCTCAATAAATCTAAAGTATCTATAGAAAATTTAAAAAATACATGTAGTTTAGAATCTGTAAATTTTAGTACTACAAAAGACTTAATTCCATTAGGACCTGAAATCATAGGCCAAAAGAGAGCTTCTGAAGCCATACAATTTGGTCTTTCAGTGAAAAATAAAGGCTATAATATTTTTGTGGCAGGTGCCAGTGGTACTGGTCGAAATAGTTATGTGAAACATATTGCCAAGTATTTTTCAAGAAATCTTTCAATCCCCGATGATTGGATTTATATATACAACTTTAAAAATCCATACACTCCAATGAGTATTAACTTAAAGGCAGGTCTTGGAAAAGAGTTTTCAAAGGACATGGAAAACACTATAAAATTACTAAAAAAAGATATTAAAAAGATATTTCATTCTAAAGAATATCAAAGAGCAAAAACTAGTATATCCCAAGAATATGAAAACTATATAAATAATTTAATTGAAGAATTAAATGTGATAGGACCAAACTATGGATTTATCTTTACTAATACGGAACAGGGTATATTAAGTCTCCCCCTTAAAGATAGTGAACCTATGACAGAAGAGGATATAAATAAACTTTCCGATGATGAAATCGAAAGTATAAGAATTCAATCTGATAAACTAACCATAGAAACTACAGATATATTTAGTGATTTAAAAAACAAGGATGCTTATATAAAATTAAAATTCAAAGAACTAGATGAGGAGACGGTTATTAATTTAATTGACTTTTATATAGATCCTTTAAAGGAAAAATACTCATCTTCTCCAAAAACTACAGAATATTTTAATATGGTATCCCAAGATATATTAAAAAACATAGCCGTTTTCAAAGGAAATAAGGAACAGGAAGGATACGAAGAATTTTTCCTTAGATACAAGGTAAACCTATTTATTGATAATTCTTCCTTAGATAAGGCCCCTGTCATATTTGAATCTAATGCTGCTTATCATAATTTGTTAGGGCGTATTGAATACAAAAATGAAATGGGGATTATGAAAACAGACTTTACCCAAATAAAACCCGGATCTATCCATGAAGCTAATGGAGGATATTTAGTTCTTCAAGCTAAGGATATATTATCTAATTCTGCAACTTGGACTAGCCTTAAGAGAATGTTAACTAATAATAAATCCCTGATAGACGATTTAAATAGACCCCTAAATTATATTATCTCAGGAACTTTGAAACCTGAATCTATTCCTTTAAATTTAAAAGTCATCATAATAGGAAGCCACTATGCCTATAATGCCTTATATTCCCACGATGAAGACTTTAGAAAATTATTTAAGATAATGGCTGACTATGACACTCAAATGGTAAGAAATAAAAATAATTCAATTAAAATGGCTCGTTTCATTGCTTCCCATTGTGAAAAAAAGAATCTACGTCATTTTACTAAAGAGGCTGTAGAAAAGATCATAGAACACAGCTCTCGACTTGCAGACCATAAACAAAAGCTAAGTGCTAGATTTAATTCCATAGTTGAAATCCTTTATGAAGCAAATACTTGGGCAGAATTTGACAATAGCCCTATAGTTGAAAAATCCCATGTTAAAAAGGCCATTGAACAAAAGATGTACAGAAATGGCATATATGAAGAAAAAATATTTGAAATGTTTGAATCAGAAGATATTTTATTAAATGTGGATGGGAAAAGAGTGGGAGAAATAAATGGACTAGCCGTTGTGGGAGTAGGTGACTATTCCTTTGGTAAACCTAGCAAAATCACCGTATCTACCTATCGTGGCCGTGCTGGAATAATCAATATTGAAAGGGAAGTAGAATCTAGTGGCCGTATTCACGATAAGGGCGTCATGATAATAAGTGGATACCTTGGACATAAATATGCCCAAGATAAACCCCTAGCCATATCTGCCAGTATAGTATTTGAACAACTATACTCTGGAGTAGATGGAGACAGTGCATCCTCCACGGAACTATATGCCATATTATCTAGCATATCAGAAGTACCTATCAAACAATCTATAGCCGTAACAGGATCAGTAAATCAAAGGGGTGAGATCCAACCTATAGGTGGAGTAAACGAAAAAATTGAAGGATTTTACAAGATATGTAAATTAAAAGGATTAACGGGAGAACAGGGAGTTATGATTCCTCACCAAAATGTGAAAAATCTAATGCTTTCCGATGAAGTAATTGGGGCCGTGAAAAATGGCATGTTCCACATTTATTCAGTTAAAACCATCAATGAAGGTATCCAAATCCTAACAGGTGTGGAAGCTGGAGAAAAGAACGATTTAGGCGAATACCCTGAAGGTTCTATCCATTATTTAGTCAATGAAAAACTATCCGAATTAGCAGAAGCAGAAAGATTAAAAAAAGCGGAGGCCTAGGCCTCCGCTTCATTTAGTATGTCATCCATATGCCTACCCTCTTTAGATAGATAGGATTTCATATAGGTAACTCCTTCTTCTATTAAGTTGTCCAAATCTTTTTTAGTAATAAGTACCTTTACCACAGTAGGCAGTACCTCATAGGTCTTTTCCACCACATAAAAATATTTTATGTCCCCCATACCCCTACCAAATGCCTTTTCTGCTTGAATTACTAGGGATAATACGATTTTTTTTACTAATTCTATTTTCTCTTTTTTGTATAAAAATAATAAAACTGCAATAGTCCCTATTACAGTGATTAAATCCAGGTAATGATTCTTCATAAAACCAATCATCTTCTACCCCCTATTTATTTTTTCAATACTCCTTTTAATATAGTAAACTTCCTTCTTTATATCTGTAATAACACCAAATTTCCTAGACAGATCATCTATTATCCTAATATACTTAACTTCCCTCAGCCTACTATCCCATATAACATATACAACTAATGCTACAAATAGGCCATATTGCGTTGCTAACTTTTGTATTATATCTATTGTCAATTTATCACCTGCTTTATCTCTTAGTTCTATTATCCCAAAATGAATAACCTCTAGGATGGGGATTGTTGCGTACATCTAGGTGGACAAATATGTCATATAGCCCTATTCCTGTGAATCCTAGTTCTATGGCTATTTCTTTTATTTTCTCTTTATCTATCCCTTTTGTAACTATATCTGCTGCTTTACCTAATAAATGCTGACTCTTAGGGCTTCCTCCTACTTTTTTATTGTAGGTTTTTGATCTATACCCACTATTTATGGTTATAGGTTTATTTATTTTATCTCTTAGTTTTTGTAGTTTTTCTATTAGTTTGTAATCGCATAGCACTTCTTTTTTTCCCTCTTTGCATACGAATTCGGAAATAGAAAAATTTTTACTTAATTTTATATTCTTAACTACTTTATACATACAAATACCTCTCTTTTATTATATCTTCCATAAGCTATCATACAGTATTAACTTCCACCCATTTTCCATTTGCATAATACTTTAATTTGCCTTCTTCTATCTTTAATGTCCTTTCATCCCAAATTTTATAAGAAGAAGCTCCTGGCCTACTTTCATTTGCAACATAAACACCCCGTTGATACTGTCCATGTTTAATATGAACACTTCCTTTAGGCTGAAGTATAGGATTTATTTCATTAATTGATTTGGGCTTCAATACACAATTGTATTCTGACTCTTTTTCAGATGATGGGTTGTACGTATAGGTAGAAAGATAAACCTTAACCTGTGATATATTAAAACAACTCCTTTGAACCAGATGGTACCTTGCTCCACCACCTCTTAACCATACAACAAATTTACTAGTATCTGGAGATAATACGCCATAATCAGCAACTTGATTTGAATATATTTGAGATATTCTTACATCATAAGTTACATAATGACCGCCCCATCCTCCTAATGCAACATTTGTAAAATCCATTCTCAACCCACCTCTATGAGTATCTGTATTCCACGTATCAGGAGCTGGTTCATGATATTTTCTACAAATGATTAAATCCTTCATCTCAGATGTATCAAATTTTGATATTATAACTGGATAGAATGTATCTTTATCCCCTCCTACTTCAAATGTTTGATTTACAATCTTTTGTAAATTGTTACTATGAATACCATCTACCGTATCTGCATCCAATCCGCTACCATGTCCATCATTCCTACTACTCCAAACTTTATTACCATAAACATATGCATGCTCATCATCTCTTATTTCAAGCATTTTCCTATCTCCATCTTCTTCTTCCCAAATAACAAAGTTCTCTCCATCCATACCTATAGCAGATCCTATAGCATTACTATCATGTAATTTAATTCTTTTTCCTTTAGCAAGTGTTAAATTCCCATTTATAGTATCATCTGCATCACTTCTCAAAAAACTACTAGCATGTAGTCCATCTACTTTATCAGCATTGCCTCCATTTGCAGGTAATGATGTGGGCTTGTTTTTAAGTTGCCTATAGTCTCCACTTTTAGCCACATTATGTAGACCTGTAATCATACTTGCTGGATGGTTTGATGGATGAGTGTATCTGTTTGCCCCATTTTCAATTCCTGATAGCTTACTTTTTTCTCCATTTGTGTAATCATTGGTACTCAGACCTTTACCGGACACTTTATCTACTTTGGAATTATCTAAGTCTTTAATAGCTTCATCTATCTTCTCATTGTCATCTACAAAGTCTTGCCTCTTAACATATTCATTTCCTACCCATTTGTTTAATTTTAGATGTTTAGTTTTATCTTTACTAGGCATGTTTATCCCCCCTATATTTCTCAAATTCATCCCATGTAAGGTTTAGATCGTCCCACTGTTGCCAACTATTATTGTATTTATCTAATTCGTCCCACGTAGTATAGATGTATATAAAATCAAAATCTAAATGAGCAGGTTTTATATGATCTATAGCCTGCTTAACACTATCCATATTAGATGGGATACCATATACACTTGTAAACTTTATTTTTATCTTTCCATCAAAGGTTACTTCCACATCTCCATTAGTATAGGAATCACATACTTTTTTAATTAGATCACTACCTACCTTACCTACTCCCCTATATTTGGATTTTATTATACTTCTTCTATTTTCAATGTTTTCATCTTGAGAATTTAATCCTAATTCCTTTTCATATATATCTAATGCCCAAGTAGCTCTATCTATCCATAGTTGATCTTTTAAATCATCTATTTTTATTTCTTCATTTTCTAGTTCTATGGATACGGGAGTAAATATTTCATTAACTAACTGTGATTTTCTTTCATAGGTAGGCATTCTATTTATTAATTTTGTTTTAATCAATAGTAACATCCCCTAACACAGGAACTTGCTCCTCTTTTAATAGAATATTTCCTTTGGAATTATTCACTATTAGATTTGTAAAGTCTACTATGCCCTTTGAATCTAGTATGATACTGGCTATTTTGTTATAACTAACTTTATTATTATTAAAAGCTATTTCTCTAAAATAAGTTCTTACATTAGCCTTTATATCCTTTAACATTTCTTCATGATCTACATTGTTTTCTTTTTGTGGATTTAATGATATATTAATCTTCACACCTTCAACACTTTTCACAGTACAAAAAGCTCCTATAGGAGCTTTTCCATTTCCAGCACCATTGCCAATCTTTTTTCCTTTTTCATCTACACCTGTATATGGATCTATATGGTCTTGAACACTATTCACCAATTTATCACTGGCTGGTTCTCTATCATTACCTATTATTAATACTTTTACTGTATTGTCTCCATTAGCTAAAGGAAATACTTTTGCATCACCTACTCCATCAATTTCCTTCGCCCACTTCATGTAATGATACTTATTGCCACTAGTAGCTGGAGTTTTTATATATTCATAGTATCTTTCTAGTAGTTCTTCATCATTTTCTGCCCTATATCCATTTTCAAAGGTTTTAGGGTTAGTAACGGAGTTTATATCTGTTAATTGTATAGGGAACTTTGTTATACTATTCTCTGGTACATTTCCTATAGTTCCAGCTTCCTCACATTCTACTAAAATAACCACTTGACCATTTTGGTCTATTTCTTTTGTTTCTTTAATAATAAAGTTCACATTTTCACTAGCTACCATATATCCCTCGTTTATAGTAGTACCAGCTTTACCTTTTGTAATCACTTGACCAGTAGCTTTGGTAGCTTGTTTTCTTTTTATTCCTGTTTTTTCATACACTCGCTCCTCTAGTTCATCACCAGAGAGATTTTCTATGCTTAGTTTTGATTTTACAACTTCTATTTTGTTGTCTAGTTCTTCTATTTCCATGGCAACAGGCTTAAAAAAGTCATAAAAAAAACTACCTTCTGATTTGTCAAAGGTATTTTTCACACTATCAATCATTCTTTTTACTATATTGTTCATAACTTCCTCCTTCCCTTTCATAAACAGATTAAAAAAATTATTCATGTCGCAATATTTACCTATTGTGTTAATCTTTCTATTTCAATTTCTGCTTTTCTCACTTCTGTTTCTTGTCTAATAGTAGACTTTGTCCCATTTTCTAGAGTCATTCCTATAGCAGGAATATTCTCTAATTCTATTCTATTGGCTAATAACAATATTGCATACGCATTTATTAATCTTTTTTGTACCTTTGTCATATCACTCCAACCTCCTCTAATAAATTTAATACTTGTATTTCTATTTTAGCTTCATTCACTTCTTCACAAGTCGGAATTACTTTTTCTAATAACTTCTCATCTTTTATATCTTCGTCCGTTTTCCATGTGATTTTTGCCATGCCCTACACCTCCTTCCATATTGGAAACCTATCTTCCACTGTAGCATCTGCACCTATAAAGTTAAGTAAAACAATAGATAACAATCCATCTTTTCTTTCTGCTGAAACTATTGGGTTTACAGGCAGGTTTGTTTCTATATCTGTTACAATACCATCAGGTAGTTCCAAAAAATCGAAAGTATCTGTAAAAGTTTCTATGGTTTGTAGTTCTTCTAGTTGTACAGGACTTTCTTCTATTTCTTTAAGTACAGTCCTAACTTCTCTTTTATGATAGATGACTACTACTTTGTCAGTCTTATATTGATATTCTAGAATGTTGTCATTCCTTTGGGGAGTAAGTTTTACCCGCACTATTTCCACCTCCCAATTGCAATTATATCTTGATATCCCTCTACGATATCATCAGAAATACACCAAGCTTGTGCCTCCAGGCTAGTTTTAGTGGAGCTAAATATGGTACAACCTGAAAAAGATAGCTCTCCATTATACCCATCACTTTTCACAAGATTTTTCAGGCTAGTTATTATGTGAGGAGTATTACTGAAAGTTGCCGGAAAACTTTTAGAATGTGTTTTTGTACGTCTTTGTAGAATCCCACTAGGAAAAATAGTACTGTATGAACCCCAAGTCGTCCAATGAATGGATGTATAGCAAATCAAAGTTCCATCTGCAAACTTAACATAAGTGCCATTGGAATTTGAACCTTGCTCTACTATTGGAAAACTATTTAATTCAGTCCAAACTTTCCCTTCACAAAAGTTAAGATAGTTTACAAGAATTGCATTGTCGTAATTTAAAGAATTATAGATTTCTGAGTTCAACACTGAATCATCATTAGTGTTATAAAATTCTTTGATAAATATATCCCCACTAGTTTCACCTACAAAAAATGCTTTACGAGTTTCTGCAGGCTGAGGATAGTATTCGATTCCACCATAAGTAATCCCATTATACTTGAAAGTGCAAGGTTTTACTATATTAGGACGGGAACCTTTAACAGTTAAGGTAATGTGCATTTGTTCAGTATTATAACGTTTTTCTGCTAAAACATCTATTGAAATTGAACCATACAATCCATTTGTTCTATGAAAATAAAGAGTCCCCAACGAATACGAATTTCTATTAATATAATCGTTGTCTACTCTACAAAGAGCAATAACAACCTTTCGGTAGCTAGTAGTAATTTGTCCGTCGAAGTCAACCCTTCTTGCAAGCTCAACCCCTTGAATTCCATCTATGCAATCTGCATCTAAGGAACTTCCAGAACCATCATTACCTTGATGCCAAACTTTATGACCCATGTATGTTAGTCCCTCAACAGTTGGTATTCTAGGAAAGTAAATACCTTCTCTTTCTACACCATTATCTTTACCTAAAATATGAATACCATCACTAGTCCCTTCAGAAGAAGCTTCATATTTTATAGTAACACCATGTAGACCATTACTTTCGTACAGTCCAATGTGGGAATCTTGATTATCACTCTTCTTAATTTCTAAGTTTCCCGACAGGGTATCGCCATCACGCTTTACTGCATTTTCCAAAGTTGTTCTTGGATTTGTTTTCCAGTCATTTTTTCCTGTAATATTTTTAATTATATCCCCAGTTTCAGCCTTATGCGTCACAACTTCATTCTCTATACCAGTTAACCTATCATCTGTATCCTTACACTTCTCATCTACCTTATCCCAGTTATCATTAAGCATAGTCTTTACATCAAAATAATCATTACTATCACTAACTGGATCTTTCTTGTATAATCCTAAATTTTTCGTATTATTTGCCAATAATACCACCTCCTAGTATTGGCTTAAACGGAGAAAAATCTCCTAGCTTTCTGTTTTGTATTTGTCCTAAGGTCATCTTTTGTACCTCACCTACAGTAAGATACTTTAATTCATATTTAACTCTCAAATGAGCTGGTTTTATTTCTTCTATAGCTCTTTTTAGATCCCATATATTTAGTGGGATACCTAGAGTATCTATAAACTTTACTATGAAAGTTAAGTTAGGGTTATCTTCCCTAACTTCTATGGTTCCTTTATCGTAGCTCTCAGCTACATTTTTAATCATATCTACATTGACAGTTCCAATACCTCTCAATTTTGACTTTATAACACTTCTTCTTTCATTTAAATCCTTATTTATATCTATATTTATTTTTAAATCCTTTTCATATCTGTCTAAGGAAGTATCACTAGAATCTACATAAAATTGATTTCCCCTATTAATAATACTTTTGTCTAGTTCATCTAGTTCCTTTTGGATAGCCTTGGCTAAAGAGTTTATTAAATCACTTTTTCTATAATAACTAGGAAGATTGTTCTTTAACTTGGTCATAGGTTATCCCTCCTAGTATGGGCACTGTTTTTGGTTGTATCACTATCATTTCATCTTCATTTAATCCTGGGATTAGAAGATTAGAGTAGTTTACTACTCCGTAAGTGTCTAATATGGCACTTCCTATCTTAGATTTACTCACATATCCTTCATAGTAGGCTTTATCCTTTATATATTTTTCTATATTTTTAAATATGTTAGCCTTTATGTTTTCTACAGAATCTAGGCCCGTGTTTATTACTATTTTTACATTTATATTAATAGTAACTTCTGCTGCTAGATTCACTTGTACGGTGGCTCCTATGGGTCTTTTTTCATCTATATGATTTTTTACATTAACAGTTAGTTTTGAATCATCATTTTCTAATTTAGATCCTGTTCCTCTCATGTCAGTGTCTATAATAGTTACTAGGACTTGGCCAGGGCTTGGTGATTCTACTTGAACTTCTTTTACTCCAGGTACTTCTTTGGCCCAATTTATGTAATGATATTTATTGCCACTGGTTCCCGGAGTTCTTACCTTTTGTAGGTATCTTTGTCTTAGTTCCTCATCCACTTCTTCATCATATCCATTTTCCACATTATTAGGATTATTCACTTTACTTACTCCTGTTATGGTCACTGGAATATGTTTTATCCTGCCTGCTTTTACATTTCCTATAGTTCCTGGTATTTCACACTCTACTGAAACTTCTATTGTTTTATTTTGTCCTATAGTTTTTTCTTCTAAGGTTATGAAGCTTACCACATCTGTAGATACTTTAGTTCCTTTAGGGATTTTAGCACCTTCTTCTCCATGAAAAACTACTGTAGTAGTTGCCTGTTTACTGGCTTTTCTTCTGATTCCCTGTTCAGCAACCTTTTTATCTAGGCTATTATCAGAGGCAGTAAGGGCAAATCCATTATCTAATATCCTATCTTGCTTTTCATAGGAGGAAGATAACTCTAAGGATACGGCTTTTACTAGATCATATAAAAAGCCACCCTCTGATTTATCATAATCTCCTTCTATATTTTTTAGTATTCTATTAACTATATGTTCACTTGTCATAAGTTCACCTCCTGATTAAAGGAATCTCCATAGACTGTATTTACTTTGAAGCTTATGTTTAGCCTCTCCCTTTCTCTACTTAACTTCCAATTGGTTAATGCATCTATAACAGGATTCCTAAGTAGTGCCTGAGATATTTCTCTCTTTATTTCTGCTTCTACAAAGGATGTGGGAAAGTTATTTCCTACGATTAGGTCTTCTAATACTACTCCATATTCATCCTTATCAGCTCTTTCATAGATTTTGTATCTATATTTTTCAGTTCTAAGTATTTTTTCTATCCAGATCTTAAGTCCATCTATACCCTCTACTTCTACAGGTTTTCCATCTGCTAACTTAAATTCTCCCGTTTTAAAGTCAAATAAAAAAGACTTACCTATCTTAGGTAAATCATCATTTTTATCTACTTTTATTTCTAGTTGTGCAACTTGTGGAAGCATTATACTCTCACCACCTTATCTACTACATAATAGGTTTGTTCATCTGTAGTTGGGATTACTAATACTTTATCTCCTACCTTTAGCTCATAGAAATTTTCCATATGGGTTTTGTTTTCATCACCTATGTTTATATCTACTATGTCATAGTTTTGACTAGTACTTACTTTTAATGTGGTAGAACCAATATTAGAAGCTCCATTTAACTTAAACTTACCTACCTTTGTTATTAAATGTTCACAGATTAGGAGGTGATTTTTATCTAGTATTATATTTTCATCTAATCTTATTTTAATTTCTGGAAGTGGACTTATTACGTTTCCCACTTGAGGACCCATATAGTCTCTATTTTCCCTCTCCTTTAGTAATTTAGCTAATTCTACAATACCATTCATCACACGACCCCCAATCCTATGTTCATTTTATGAATATTATTTTTTACAGTATGGGTTACATTTTTCATCTTATATGTACCCTTCATACCTGTAACAGGTTCATCTATTTCTATTAACCTACCTGCCCTTACTCTATCATCCCCTAGGATTTCTAATGAGTTTTCTTCAAATATTTTTCCTAAATCCTTTAATACCTTTTGTGCTATGTTTTTAGCCTGTACCTTATCTTTTTTACTTACTTCTTCTATAGTTTGCAATTTACCGTATTTATTCATTAGTTCATTATTTGTTAGGGTATATATGATTTTATCATTCTCTACTATTAACACGGCATTTTTCATATCTTCTATAGTTCTTTTCCTTACAGGATTACCTATACTAGAACTTATATCATTAGGTCCTATATTTGATGCTAATTGAAATTGACCCTTTATTATGAAATTTTCTTCTTTCTTTATGAAGATTTTCCCCTCATGAAATTCCATAAAATATTTTACGGAAGTTTCCTTTTTAGCCATATCTAATATATCTTTTATTATTTCTGCTACCACTTTATTTCTATATATCTTATTGACTACTGTGGTTATGTTTTCTATAGATCCTATTTGTATATTAAAATCTTTTAATATGGTTTCTATGGCAGCCTTTCCTGATATATTGTTAAATTGATAGGTGGCATTACTTTTGTTTAAATAAAAGCCATAATCAAAGGCCGTATAGGATATACTTCCCCTTCCCTTTCTCTCTTCACTTACTACTATGCCCCTAAATATTTCATCATTTGATGATAATATTATCTGTGAGCCTATATCTATTGGATTTTGAGGGAAGTATCTATCATCATTAAAGGCCACTTGAAAGTCCATCTTTCTACTTATTTGATCTATATTACTACTCCATGAAAAGTCCCCTATAAGGGGAGTTATATCTGTTTGAACATTGTTTAGTATGTTTAATATTTTGTACATAAAATTAAACCTCCTTTTTGTTGAGGTTTATAAATTTAAATTCACCAAGTTCTAAGGTATAGTATATATCCTTTGTTCCATCCTTTATTCCATATTCAAAGGAGTCTATGGTACATGCCATATTTATTGGAGTATTAGAGATGACTATTCTTATGGGAACTCTTCTCTCTTTCCACTTTTCTATGATCTCCACGTATTCCCAACCATAGTATTCATTAGACCTATTAAAATTGTATTTTTTCGATGGGAAAAAGGATTCTATACTTATACTCTTTAATCCTTCCATTCCTATTAATTTTATTTCACCTTGGCTTATGGTGTCATAAGTCTCATTTTTATGTTGTGATTTAATTTTAAATTCAGAAGGTAGGATTGGAAGTTGTATTACTTGTTCTCTGTTATTTATAGACAAATGTATATCTATCATTTCCTATCCTCCTTTAGGTTATTGCCATGGCTTTATTTACCTCAGGCATAATTTTATCCATTATTTGTACTCCCATTTTTTCAAGTACATCTACACTTACATTGTAATTATTATAATTATAATTAGATTGATTATTGTTATATGTAGATTTTCCTGTTGAATGATATAATGGAACACTTTTTTCAATTTTTCGTGGTTGTGGTAGAGGTTTTACTTTTAAATTTTGTTCTATATCTCTCATAATACCTTTAGTTTTATTTAAAACTTTAGTTATTGTATCATCTACAGACTTTTTAACTGTATTGGTTAAATTATCCACTTTCTTTTTCGTTTTATTCCCCATTAGATCATATGCATTATCTAATGTTTCTGATACAGGAGTATGTTTAAGTGATTTTTCTAATTCACTTTTTATATTATTTTTTCCATCCATATCATTTATCTGTTTCATTGGATTTAAGTACTCTATTGTATTAGAAAATAAATTCTTTGCTCCATCAATGCCTTTACCTATGAATCCTTTAAAGTTTTCCTTCATGGAATTGATATATTTCATTGGATTAGCTATAAACTCATATACCTGTTTTAAAACATAAGATATTACATCTATTACTGTGGTTATGTCTTCAATTATTTTTCCTATACTCATTGACCATAAATCCACTAGTAATCTCATTCCTTTACCTACCCATTTAAAAATACAAGCTAGTGGTCCAGACATGAGACCAAATAACTTTTTAGCACATATTCCTACAATATGAAAGATAACACCAAAAAGACTCTTTAGGGAGTCAAACAAAGGTTTTATAACTACATATACAGCCTCATATGCATAGTTAAGTACCTCTCCAATCGCTTTAAAAACCTCATCTATTTTACCTTGAGTTTGAAGATCTAACATATCATACATTAAAGGCCCCACAACATTTAATACTGATGTAATAGGACTTAATAGGGTAAAGTCTCCTATAAAATCAATCATAGCTAGGGTTCTTTTAAATGAGCTTTCCCCTTCGTCAAGCATTGTGTGCAGATTAACAGCCATTGCAGCAGGTCCTAGCATTGCACCTGCAAAGGTTTTCGCATTACTAATACCTTTTAATGTGACTAATTTCTTAAAATCACCTGCCTTGGATGCTATTCTCTTTCCTGTGTCTTTTAGAATTGTCTTTATTTTTGCGCCAAACTTAAATCCATTATTTTTTAAGATTTTCATAGAGTCTAAGTTATATGACTTAATGTTCTTTAATATTTTTATCTGCTCATCTAGTTTATCTATTTGTTTAGTTAATTTAGCTACTGTCTTACTATCTTTATTTGTTTTACTTAAAAGTTTCAAATTATTCCTTCGTGAAGAAAGTTCCATTACTTTTTTATCTATTTTCCCATTTCTAGAAAATAGGTTTACATTCTTATAAGTATTTCTTCCTTGTATTATATTTCTATTTTTAATGGTTTTTAAGGTATTAAAATCTTTAGTAATTTGCCCTATGTTACTTCCAAAAGCAGTCCATGCTATAATATTTTTCCATAATGTTATGGGCTCAGCTTTTGTGATATTCACTTCTATCATCTTTTTAAGGCCTACTGATTCTTCATCATCCTTCATCTCTTTCTTATTTTCATAATTAATGGGATATTTAAAAAAGTTATTCATCTGTAGACATATGTTTTTCATAGTTATTAATAGCTTTTGATTTTTCTTAATTTGTTTTAATATTTTATCAGTTGATTTATAAGTCATAATCAGATATTTATCTTCTGTCATGCATATCATATTATCACCTTCTTCCTGTTCTAATTTTCCCTCTAGAGAAATAAATGCCAGCCTAGTAGGCTGGCATTCTATTTTGTTCTTCCTTTAGCTCATCCATTTCCTTTTCATAGAAGGCTATAAGAACTGCCAATTCTCCCTTTGGCATATTATAAAACACAGAGGGTCTTATACCTTTGGTTTTCCAAAAGTAGTACATCATGGATGTGAAACCATCTGTGTCTATTAGTTTTTTACTTCTTCAACTGTTTCTCCATTAAATCCACTAAGTTCTCCAATCATGTTATAAAGGCTAATTATCTCTCCTGGTAATAAAAGCTTTTTAACTAGATCCTTTGGAGTATATACCTTAAACTTGTCCATAAGCTCTTTGGATTTGAAGTTAGGTTCCTTTGTACCTTCTATTACAGTCATGACCTGTAACTCTTCTAAATTTACACTTTCCTTTTCGTAGTCTATGGACATATCCTGAATTTCACTCATTTTATCAGGTGTTATGGCCTCCACATTGAAGACTACCTTGTCTCCTAATATTTCTGATAATCTCTTCATTTCTACTTGTTTTTTAGGTTTTACTAGCTTCGTTTCATCTAATTGAAGAAGCATATCCATAATGTTCATATCAAATTCCTCCTCTATATTATCCTTGGATTAAATCCACAAAGTCATAGTCAGTAAATGTAAATGGGCACTCTACCTTTCCTAGGGCCTTCATTTCAAAGTCTGCCAGTGTTAAATTATCAAAACTTACATTTTTAAGTACAATTCTTTCTGATTGAGCATCTATAGTGTCTGGGTCAGCTAGTTTTGATATGATTGTAAATCTAACATCTTTACCTTTTTTGATCATATCTCCCATTTTAATGGCCATTCTAGAATTTACCTTATGTAGCTTTAAAGTTCCCTTTCCTTCCCAGCCTACAATCTTAGTTTCCTTGGCCATTACTCCACACATTTTTACTTCTTCTTTTTTAAGCTCTATCTTGGCATTTAATCCAGTTAGTTCACTTAGTTTGTCTCCATCTAACCAAACTTCCCCCCAAGTACCGTTTATAATTCTGTTTCCTGTTAATTTGTTTGCCATATTCTTCTACCCCCTACATATTAATTTCCATGGCTAAATCTTCCATGGCATCTAAGAATTTTACTTGTGCTTTTACAAATACTTTACTTCCTGTGTTGTATTCTTTAATCTCTTGTTCTTTCATATTGTCCACATCTACACCCTTTGGCATTAGATATATTCTTTGAGCCTCCACATCTATCTGAGCTTTATTGTCATAGGAATTATCTAATACATCATCCTTCTCCAATTGCTCAAAGTATGCATTAACCGCTGCTAAGAATAGGATCTTATTATCATAAGAGTTTATAATCTTACCCACATAAGACCCATCAAAGGTATCTCTAATGTCATCTCTCATTAAATCTACTGCATCTACAA
The DNA here is from genome assembly GCF_025210435.1 of Anaeromicrobium sp. Lineage (GTDB taxonomy): Bacteria > Bacillota > Clostridia > Peptostreptococcales > Thermotaleaceae > Anaeromicrobium. The sequence goes on along the minus strand of NZ_JAOART010000042.1, from coordinate 7,774 downwards.
TCTTAATCTTTTGGAATTCTGCTCCTTTACTAGCAGTTAGGCTAGTTAATGAGTTTACTCCCCTACCAATCTTAATTTTAGTTCCATCATTAACTAGTATTAATTTTCCTTTGTCTATATCTACATTTGGTGTGGCAGATTCTGTAATTGCCTTTACTTCAGATAGGCCATAGTATGTAGAACTTCTAGTAAAAGGAATACCTGCCAATATACCTGCAATTCTACAAGTATAATCACTAGCAGAATATGTATGTTCTACAGTTTCAGACTTTCCATCCTTAATAGTTTTTCTATCTACCTTAATTCCCTCTGTTGTAAAGTTTATAATTCCTTCATTATCTGATGGTGAATTAGGTAATACGGCTTTGAAAGTCTTTTTATTGTTTTGTCTTTCTCCTGCAATCCAGCTAGCCACCGTTGTCACATCTGCCGATTTGATTCCTGGTACAGCTAGATAGTTCCATTTTTTATTCTTTAATCTTTCTAACCCCTTATTGTAGTTTGTATCTGTAGTTGGGATTCTTTCTACTATTACCTTACTTGGTGTTCCCATGAAAGTTTTTAAGATATAGTCCCTATTATCTTCAGTCCAATGTCCATCTTCTACTTCTGATATGGATTTATATACCTTTGTATCAAAGGCCCCCGTATCATCCTTTAATATAAGTGCTACAATTCCCCTAGCACTTCTCACTACTGCACTTACTCCCTTAGTTTTGAATTCAATCATAATTTGTGGTAATCCTAATTTAATACCTGCCATTTAAAACTCCTCCTTTAAATTTAAATCTTCCATTAATTCATATTCTTCATATCCATGAAGTTTAGTTTCATCTACCCTATCCATAAATTTGAGCTTATAGGTAAAATTTAATTTTTCACCATCTAGTTGAGCCTTCATTATGGTTGGGCAAATATTCCTTGTATCCACAATTAAAATGTCATGGAAAGTTTCCATAAGCTGACCTGCCATATTTAATCTATCATCCATAGAATCATTATCTGGGTCATAGGATATGGTTCCATTGATTAATTTCCTTTGGTCATAGATATTTTCTTTTTCTGCAAAGATAGGAAAAAAGTCAATAAAAAAAGCAGGCTTTATGATTTCCTGCTTAGTTCCCTTTTCATATATATTCACTTGTGGAAATGCATCCTTTAACTTTTCTGTGATACATTCTTTGATTCTTACTAGAGTCACTTTCAACTCCTTTCTCACATGGCCATATGTTTTTTTATTTTTTCTACAATACCATAATAACCTGTATTTCAATTTAATTCATTGCACAAAAAGTGTTTTTCTTGTAAGGAATCTATTCCGTAAAAGGCTAAAGCAATTTTTTCTACAGCTGAAGTTCTAAGTTTACCCTTGCAATAATCCACACTATAACCTACTAAGTCAGATACATCTTCCCAGGATAAAGTATTGCTTTTCATATATTTAGCCTCTATTAAATCCTTTTCTTTATCTTCTAAAACCTTTAATGCCTCTTCTGTTTTTTCTATGTTGTGATTTGCCAAATCTATTTTCTCATTTAATAGATTAATCCTATCTATTCTATGTATAGCTTCATTTTCTACTATGCTATTTATTTTATAGGTTTTGGATAACCTATCGTTTTTATAGTCTATACCGCTTATACTTCCCCTCTCATCTTCTAGTAATTTTATATCTTCTATCATTAGATCTACAGATTTTTTTAGTGGTAAATACATTTTTAATAGATTTGTAGTATATGATATATATTCCTTTTTGATTTTTAATTTTTTGCTCATCTCAATACCCCCTGGTTAAAAATTTTTGTCTTCAACCATATAGGTATGAAAGTGTTATGTTTTTGGACAAAAGAATTTAAAAAAATTATTTTATATTTGTTTTGTTGTATGATTTTCATTATGCTCACACCTTTAAATATATTAAGAATTTATTTTATTCTCTATTATATAAAGATGTAATCAGCCTCTAAAAAGTAAACCTATCATGAAAAAATTTTATAAAAAAACAAATATAGATTTCTGGTGTATAAACTTGCTTTATGTGAGCCTATTTCAGGAAAATATATTGAAAATTTTTTCCACCCAAGTCCTTGTCACAAGCAAAAGTGTGAATCTTCGTAGATAGGTTCATGAGTCATGTTTGAGTAGCATAGGATGTTGTGACGTTCCAGGGTTCCAAAAATTTTCAATATATTTTCCCTTATAGGCAAGTTTTCACAATAAATAATAAGGGTGGTAGTATTTATATTTTATCAAGACTAAACTTTAAAAAATTCATAAAAAACAATGATAGCAACATATTGTATATATATAATATGTTGCTATCATTGTTTTTTTGTATAAACTACGATTATACAATCTATTTCTAAATAAACAAATCGCAAACATATTTTTAATCTAAATAAATTTGTGGTTTGTTGCAACTAGCCTAAAATCACTTCAAAAAGTTCTACTTCTCTTGACTACTCCTTTAACTAACTTTCATGGTATAATTTACCTATATTATTGAAATCAATGCTATTAATAATGTCTATAATAGGTAGTTTAATATAATAGCTTTTATACAGTAAAAATCTTTATCTTTAAAAGTATCGTGGGAATTAATCTTTTTAATAGCTAATAATTAGTTTAAAGGATTACAAATGAAATCTAAATCTATAAAAAAGAGAATGATTAAATTGAGTCCTAGCTTTAAAGTCAAATGTAGTACCAAAATAGGTAAGAATATCAACAAATAATTTGGATTATTGAGAGGTGATAAATCAGTGTTCAAAAGCTTTATTTTTAATGGAAAAGAACCATGCCCATGTGGGAGTGGTTATCTATATAAAAATTGCTGTAAAACGAAAAAGCCTAGAGGGTTTCATACTGAGGGTGAACTTTTAAACTACATGGGGAAAGCTATGAGAAAGAGCCGAATAAGGACATGTTTAGTTAAGGGGTGTACAGCCAAGGGAAAAGATATAATAAAAGCACATGCTATGCAGGAGAATAGAATCCTAAATAAATTAGAAGTCAATAAGAAAGTGTATATGCAAGACTTCACTAAAAATCCTGAAATGCTGGAAATAAAAGAGGGTAAACGAGAACCTTTCTATTTATTAGATAAAATATTGATAAAGGATGCCACCGTAGCTACCTGTTTTTGTGAAACACATGATGATTCAATATTTGCCAAAATAGAAAAATTTCAGTATACACTTGATACTTTGGATGAAGAGCAACTTTTTCTTTTTGCTTATAAGACCTTCGCTTTTGAATTGTATACTGAAATAGTGTCAAAGAAGTTTCAATCTCATATGTTTGCAGGTATTCCCCAGTTAACAAAAGACCCGTCTTCAGTTAAAAAGTATAGAAATACTAATCTGAAACTAGAAGATTTACAGTATTATCGAGACTACTTTGATACAGCACTAGCGCAGAAAGACTATTCAGGATTAGAGACAGTAGCAATAGAACTACCCTTCAGAGTACAGTTTGCAAATTATATGGCAGTAGCGCCTCCGTTTGATCTAATGGGTAAAAAGATAAAATCAATTGATAGTAAGACCAAGAGAATGCGGTTTGTTTTTTTTACGACCTTTCCTGTAGAAAACAAATCATATTTTCTAGTAAGTGCTTTAAAATCAGATTTAAATGTATATGGTGAATACCTTGAACAGATAAGGAACTTTCCGATAGGACTTATTCAGTATTACATAAATGTATTTATACCCCTGTACTCGCAAAATCTGATAATAAGTCCGGCTTTATGGGATAGTTGGTCTGAAATGGGACAGTATGGGGTACAGTTTACAGTTGCAGACCCACAAAGTATTAAACTATTGATGGCAGTTAAGTTCCACCTACAAAACATATCAAAAGCTAGCAAGAAACAAGATATAAAAATAGATACATCCAATATACCATTTGATTTCTTTATTCCTTACACACCTAAACCTTAGCTGTATAGGCATAAAAAGCAGAGGGATATACTTCCATTTAGGCTAATAAAAGGAAGTTTATGGACATTGGAGTATTCAATTATAATTAAGATTTTGATAGTAGAATTCTCAAAAGCAGATAGGTATCAAAGGAGGTTATAAGATGGATAATAACGCAATTGAGATATTGGCAGTTAATGCGGTAAAAAGTAGCATTACTATATCAGATTATCTCACCCCATTTATTGCAGATAATGACAAAGAACCTACTTGGGACGGTAATGTATATATATATAATGACAAAAGCAAGAAAAAGAGGGAGTTGAAAGGTCGTGTTGCTGTTCAAGTAAAAGGCAAAGAAAGTAATGATTTTTCACGAGATAAGATATCGTTTCCAGTTGAAGTAGCTGACTTAAAAAATTACCTTTATGATGGTGGAGTGATTTTCTTTGTTGTATACATAGGTAATAATGGCTTGATAAATAAAATCTATTATGCGGATTTATTACCGATAAAATTGAGAGTTATTCTAGCAGAAGCAAAAAGTCAACAGACTAAGACTATTGAACTTAAAGAGTTTCCAACAGATAATAATCACAAAGCTACAATATTTTTAAACTTTTATGAACACAGTTCAAAGCAAGCGAGTTTTAAAAGTGCAGAATTATTGTCTCTGGATGATTTACAGGAACAAGGGGTATTGAAAGGCATATCTCTGACTGTTTCGGGTTATGGATATGACAGAAATGATCCGCAAAAAGCACTCTTTGAAAACGATGTGTATATATATGCCAATATAAAAGGATGTTCAATCCCACAGCCGATTGAAATGCTGCCGTATGATTTAAACACCACACAGGAAATTCAGAATCAAGTGTTCGCAAATGGCAAGTTGTTTTATAACAGTTATTTTAGGGTAAGGTCGAAAGGCAAAGATACTTTTAAGTTTGGTAAGAGTTTAACCCTCGAAATATCGGAAGAACACAGAAGTTGTAAAATCAGCTATAAAACCACTGACACATTAAGAACAATAATTAACGACTTAGGATTTATGCTGAATGTCCTTGAAGCAAAGTGCTTTGTCGTAGAAAATACTACTTTTCCTATAGCACCAACTTATGATGAACTTGTCAATTTTGATATCGAGCAACAGAAAAAGAATCTTGAATACTATGAGAAAATGCAACAAGTTCTTGATATCTTAAATGTTAAAGAAGATTTGATTCTTGCAAAAATGACTGCAAAGGAAAAACGGAACTTTGATGATTTAATTAAAGCATTTGTTGAAAAAGAACCTGTTAGCGGCTTGAATCCGGATTTGCCGAATGTGATGAAACTACAAATTTCAAATATAACATTGATGTTATCTTTTTTTCCTTGTGAGGAAGCCGGTACCTATCAGATACTTGACTTTTTTAGAACGAATTACAATGTTAAATATGAAGACGGAAATGGAAATATGCAACCAATTTCGCAATATGCAATCTTAAAAAAAGAAGACTATCTTAAAGTATCAAATATGAGGTTTGATGTGCTGTTACCCTCATATCAGTGCATTAAGGATAATCAGCATATATCCGAAAGGGCTAATTTCGTTTTGCTTAATTTATTGTATGCTTATGATGAAAGCGGAAGAAAAGAAATACTTAATACTGCGAAAGCATTTGCTGAATGGTTGATAAGTACTGATGACACAATGCTTACCTATGAAATTAAAAAGTTAAATTTACTGCAAATTATCAAGAGAGAGCGTAAATTTAATATTGAAGAAATAAAGGCTCTGTTTGCAATCACGGAAAACAGTGCAACACGAGAAGAGATGCTTGTCGGAGCTTACTTATTGCTTGATAATCAAGTTGCAGCTGAGTTGCACTTTGATTGTTTGGATCCTATGGAACAAGAGAACTTCAAAGAATATCCAATCTATAAATTTTGGAAAAGTAAAGCTGAATAAGTAAAGTAATCTATCATGATATATAAGCAGTCTGAACGCACCAAACTTCCCATTATTCATATTATATGAATCTTTAGTTATAGCGTGGAATCATATTTACAACTAAATAAATAGGCAATAATCTAAACTAAATTAGATTATTGCCTATAATAAATTAACATGAAATATAGATATAAGTATCTTTGCAATTTACATATGCTTAATAATAGTTTCTTTAATAGATATCGTTATACATATTGAATTATAAGGTTGATCACTAATTTATAAACTTATATTTTTTTATAAATATCAGCATAACTTATTTTAAGTTGATCTTTTAATTTTTTATTTTCTTCCCCTAATTTCTTAATTTTCCTTTTAAGACTTGCTATTATTGCATCTTTATTATTTTCATCCATTTCTCTTTTTACTTGTGATGGGGTAGGAACTTTAGATTGTTGTAGTCTAAGTCCTTGAATTCTTTCTTTTATATCTGGATTGTTATAAAGTGTTGATTTCGTAACACCACTTTCATTAGCAACACTATTAAAATTAATTGGCTTTTGTGCCTTTATTAAGCGTTGTATTGCTTTATCTACCTTTTCTTGAGTTATAGCCTTACGCCTACTATGTAACTCATTTAATTGTTCACTGCGGTTGTAATTACTCATTTGTATCACCTATTTTCTTTAACTTATCTAATCTACTATAAATCATACTTCCTTGTGATATTTTAGAATAAATATCTTCGTATAATTTAAGTAATTCTTCATTTTCGTTTACCATTTCAGTTCTATTATACATTTTAGCATTTTCTATCATAGTTTTAGTTGAATTAATTAATATCTGGTATTTGCTAACATCTCCCTCAAATGCTCCTACACATAAATCCTTACAAGGATTTCCACCATTACAAGTTAAGCAAGGTGGGTGTTTGGCAAAATTACACTTACCATTTTTTCTTTGCATACAAGTACCATAAGGTGTATCAAGAGCATTTAACTTATGATTTGTATATAACATATCTATAATGTCAGATGGTATTTCTCCATCATTTTCTTCCTTTAATTTATCACTTTCAGCAAAACTAAATATACCTTGTTTTACTACTTTGTCAAAAGTTTTTCTTTTAGTATTATCAAGTAATTTAGCATACCTCATAGTCATTTCGGGTGATGCGTGAGCGAGTAATTCTTGAACTGTAAGTATATCAGCACCACCATTAAGCATTTTAATAGCATAAGTATGTCTAAAGGAATGATTTTTAAAATGATACCTATTTCCTAATTCATCAGTTATATTATTGTCTATTGCTAAAAGATTGAGATTGCGTTGAATCCATGATTGACCATAAGGTTTACCTTTTCGAGAACCTTTGTATCTTACAAATATATAATTCTCTGGATTATTGTCTTGATTACTATATTTTTTAGCGTCATCAATTAATATTGCTAATATATTAGCAAGTTCATCATCAATAGGTATTCTATGTCCTTCTACATAAGTCTTTGCTATGTTTGTTTCTATCCAAAATTTATTATTCAACTTAACTAAACAATCTTGTTTTAAGCCTAAAACATCTGAAATTCTTAATCCAGTTTTAAACATAGTATATACTATTGGAACAACTTCTTTGTGTAAATTATTTATATTTTCAAATAGTTGTTCCAATACAAGGTCAGGAACATAATCTATTTGGTCATTAGACTTTTTAGGAACTTTAGGTTTATCACTTGGAAGTATTAAAATCCTAACATTTTTTATAGGAGCAATATCATTCTGTAAGCGTAAAAGATTTGACGGATATATATATTAAGATTCCTTTGTTACAATTATAGGAGAAAGTAAGGAGGTCCTAGTTATGGCAAAGGAATCAACTAAAATTAATTGGCAGCATATCATAAATCTATACAACTCCTAT
>NZ_JAOART010000041.1 GCF_025210435.1 Anaeromicrobium sp. | reverse complement strand
TGAATCTTCGTATATAGGTTCATGAGTCATGTTGGAGTAGCATAGGATGTTGTGACGTTCCAGGGTTCCAAAGATTTTCAATATATTTTCCCTTAAAGGCAAGTTACTGTATAAAGAAATCTTAGTGTTACGAAATCTATAGTGTTAGTCACAAAAAATTAAGAAAACTGTAATCTTTATTAAATTGATAATATGAATGTCTTATGGTAGTATTATAAAATGTGGACCTCATATGAAAGGATGGTATTATGGAGAGCAGAAAAGAAAAGAAAAAAGGGAAAAGTATATGGATAAGTATTTTAATATTTATAGTTAGTGCAGGGGTTTGGTCAGCTGTTTCATATTATGGATACACATATGCTAAAAACTATATAGATACTTCTATACAAAAGGTTCAACAGGAAAATGCCTTGAACATAAAAGGAGTAAATGAGCAAATACAATTATTAACTGCGGAAATAAAGGATTTAAGAAGCAGTATAAGAGATACGGATAGTTCTATTAGTGACTCTGCACAAGTGCAAGGAAAGATAGATGATAAATTAAAGTCTCTTGACTCTCAGCTAAAGAAGTTAGAAAGCACCCTAAAAGTACTTCAGGAGGCACCAAATGTCAAAAATTAACATATTTTTCTTGTTTTTATTGGCACCTTTTATAGGAATTTTTATGGTGAGTCAAGAATTTGTAGATGAGAGTAAGTACCTAGTTATGAATACTGCTAGTATGAGCCAATCGGTGGAATCACTAGGGAAAAGTGTAGAGGATTTAGAGGAATCTATAGAAGAATTTGGATTAATAGTGGAGCAACAAAAGGAAGTATTTAATCAACAAAATGAATTGATAACAGAGTTATCCGATAAAAGTGATAACCAAAGAAAATTATCAAATGATATATATGAACAAAAAATACTAGAAATGTTAGGTCCAGCAGTAAAGACACATATAAGTAGTAAGACAGAAATAAAAATATTTAAATTGGCAGAATTAGGTTATAGGGGATATATTGCCAAAATCAAATTATTTGATCCAAATGCATTTAAAGTTGTGTTAGGAAAAGACACTTTAGGTAAACTAGAAACCACATCAAAGGCAGCTAAAAGAATAGGTGGAATTTTGGCCATTAACGGTGGAGGTTTTTATACAGAGAATAGAAATGGAAAGAGTTATGCTCAGTTAATAGGTAATACAGTAATTAATGGTAATCTAGTGGAGCCTTTTAACGGATACCCTGGAGATTTGTTCTTTACAGGAATCAATAAAAGGGGACAAGTTATAGGAACAGTACCTAAAACAGAAGGGGATATAATGAATTTAAATCCTTATCAGGGGGTTAGTTTTACTCCTGTTTTAATTAGGGATTTTCAAAAGATACAAATCCCTTCTAAATGGGCTAAAACTAATCAACCTAGAACTATCATAGGAAAATATTCTAATGATGATTTGATTATGATTGTAATAGATGGAAGACAGGAAAAATGGAGTAAAGGTGTGAGCCTTGAAAGGGTACAAGATAAGTTATTAGAACTAGGAGTAAAGGAAGCATATAACTTAGATGGCGGTGGCTCAAGTGCCATGTACTATAATGGAGCCCTTTTAAATAGACCTTCTGATGGTCGTGAAAGGCCCGTTGTAAATAATATAGTTATTATGCCTTAAATATTAAGTTAAGGCATATTCAAAAAATAAATTAGTCATTTCACTGGTTATTTGAATTATTTTCTTCGTTATGGAATCGCTTGCATATGTTCAATATGCTCGCTCACCATGCCTTGAAAATAATCCAAATCCCTCAGAGAACTGACTAATTTATTTCTTTCATATGCCTAAGACTGCCTAAAAATCCTTTGAAGGATTTTAGGCAGTTTATTTTTGTACTATAAAGAATTTTAGACTTAGGCATATGAAAATTTGTTCTAAGGTTCTAATACTAGGGATTTTTCACAGTATTTAGTTTTATAGCTATAGGCATTGTAATCAAATTGCGCTTTACTAAAGGTTGCGTAAGGATTGTATTTTTTATCATTTAATTTATCCACATAGTCTAGAAGTCTCTTGCCAGGTCTTATTGAAAATTGTTGACAAAGTTGATAGGCAGCAATTTTTTGTGCCTTTGATTGGGGTTCAAAGTCCACGTGAATACTTAATTCTTCTTTAGATTCTATATTTATTTTTTTTCTGAAGGACTGGGTATAAATGGTAGAATCAATTTTTCTCAATTGATGAAAATATTCCTTTTCCTTTTCCGGATCAGGACTATATATACCTGTACTATTTCCAAGTTGGTAAAATTCTGATTTATCAATACCGAAGTTTAAATGTATAGTATTACTGGAAATCACATCTGGTTCTAGGCCACTAGCTTGGGATAAAAGGCTCCAGTAGGAAGTGCATAGTAGATGAGAACCCCTTGCCACATTAGCATTTTTATCTATTAGTATAGTAAAGATTTTCTGTCCCCTTTTAAAGGATATGGGTTTATTATACTCTTTTACAAAGGTTCCATTCATATCTAAGTATCCTAACCTATCTTCATATTTAGGTAGTATTAAAAACATAGATGGAGTACTTATTTTAGCATATACATTGATGGGAACATAGTCTAGAAGAGATCCTTGTGTTTCTTCAACTACTATTTTAGAAGGAAATCCCCTATGAAACCAATTAGGATCTGCTTTGGGAAAGGAAGTGAATCTTTGGCCAAAAGTATTGTTATTCCTGTTTCTTGGATTTATTTCTAAGGATGTTGGCTTCACAGATATAAAATGACTTATGGCATCCTTATGAAGTTGTCTATTTTGCCATTTATTTTTTTCCCAAACTTGACAACTTACATGGTCCTTTTGAATAGAGTTTATCCAGGCCCAAAAGGATGAACCCCTTTTATCCCATATATAAGTACATGTGTCAAAACAGTTACAGAGTTCCTTGTAATTTGTTTTTTCTAATAAGTTGGAAGGAGTTGGTATTAAACTTGGAGGAGACTTTGGTGGCTTTAATTTCATATTTCTCATATAATTTACCTCCCATTATAAATAATCCAATAATATTTATTTTATGTAAAAAGGTGTATATTGTGAAAAGTATTTAACTAAACTAGATTTATCATGGGGAAAGTGGCTTTATATGCTCCCTTTTTAGACAAGTTACTGTATGGTTAAAGCTTTGAGTTTATAAATGCATATGGGGAGTAATAATTTATTGTTGCCAAGAAAAAGAATATTAAGTATTATTAAACATAGGAATATTACAGGAGAAGGATAGTTAAATAAAAAAATAAAGCAAATATACATTTGCTTTATGATGATTTAGTTATTTTAAAAACCAGTAACTCTTTTATGAGGATAATTATTACGAATCCTATTATGTAAGAAATACCCACGAATTGGAGCTTTGGTTAAGTCACTATAGACATATTTGGGGACTCCATAATGATTATACATTTCTCCGTCGGAAAACTCTATTGTTAAAATTTGCTCACTTAAATCATATTTGATAGACTTTATATTGTCTGTGAAAGGTGTTTCAAAAGACATTATAATTCCCCCTTGTGTTATAATACTAGCATAGAATGATTATACCAAATTAATAATTAGAAAAATGTAAAAAACTGTAGTTCACAAAAAATAATATAAAGAATAAAAAAACTGTGGGGATTGGTACGTATGGAAATTGGTTCAAAAATAAAATCATTAAGGACTGTAAATGGCCTTACTCAAGAGGAACTTGCCATAAGGTCAGATTTGACAAAAGGATTTATTTCTCAAATAGAGAGGGATTTAACATCTCCATCTATAGCTACTTTAATGGATATATTAGAAGCCTTAGGAACGGACATTGAAAAGTTTTTTAGTAATCCTATTGAAAAGAAGGTAGTATATACAAAAGAAGAAATAATATCTAGTGAAAACGACAAATTTAAACATTCTATAGATTGGTTAATCTCTAATGCACAAAAAAATGTCATGGAGCCCATACTTATGACCATTGAAAGTGGAGGTCAATCAAATATGGATAAACCCCATGAAGGGGAAGAGTTTGGATATGTATTATCAGGAAGTGTATATGTGGTACTTGGAAAATCAAAATATAAGGTAAACAAGGATGAGAGTTTTTACTTTAAAGCAGATAAGGATCATTACTTGGAAAATTCCTTTAAAAGAGTTGCAAAGGTCATATGGGTATCTTGTCCCCCTTCCTTTTAGGAGGAGTACCTAAAACAAAAATGGTGTAATAAAGGACCCTTTATTACACCATTTTTATGTGTAAATTATATTTAGGAAACTATTGGGATTAAAGAAGTAGGATTTTCATATGCCTTACCAAATGGCAGCTAATATTAAAAACCATAATAGTAAACTAGTACCACTTACGTATTGTTGTTGGGGTGGATAGGAATTTGCACCAGGTCTAACTCTAGTATTTTGGGAAAGAAGCCTCTTTACATACTCTATATTTGAACGTGTCTCATCCGTTACAAAACCCTGCATTTGAGCTAGGGCATCTAAGTTTTGTATATGTTGATCAATAACATCTTGACTAACCCTTGACTTCAATCTTAAAATATCTCTAGAAATTTGTCTTTTATTTTTATTTTTATATTCATTACGAAACTTTTCAAATTCCTCCTGCTCCTCAGGGGATAATAGACTAGAATTTAAAACATAAGCAAAAGCATGATTAGACAGATCCTTCATGATTTCACCTCCTGAAAATTTTCTTTGTACTAATACTTTATGTGGATATAAGAAATTTGTTCCATAATCATAAAAAAAATTTGTAAATATAGATTTACCTTAATAGATAAGTTATTGTATAAACTTAACTTTGAGTTGATAAATCTATATAGATTTCTGGTGTATAAAATTGCTTTATGTGAGCCTATTTCAGGAAAATATATTGAAAATCTTTTCCACCCAAGTCCTTGTCACAAGCGAAAGTGTGAATCTTCGTATATAGGTTCACGTGTCATGTTGGAGTAGAATAGGATGTTGTGACGTTCCAGGGTTCCAAAGATTTT
>NZ_JAOART010000040.1 GCF_025210435.1 Anaeromicrobium sp. | reverse complement strand
TATCAGTAGTGTGATGTGGTTTTAATTTACCGTTTTTATCCCAATTCCTTAATGTTTGTGCTGACACATTTAATTTTTTAGACATTTCTGCTATTGATAAATACTTCAACTTAATCACCTCTTACATATATCGTAATTGACCAAGTTGTAAAAATCAATATATTTTTATATATTTTTACAAGTTTAACTTAAGAGTTGCTAACCTCCCATATGTTCTTTTCATACTATTATTCCTATTCCCTACAATGAAAAAATATAACAAATAAAAGAATAGATGAAAAAGAAGGAATAATCATACATTTTACCGAAATTTATAATAATTAATAAATATTTTTCGGGGTGATAAATATGGGTAAAGTTATTGCAGTTTTTAACCAAAAGGGTGGAGTTGGAAAGACAACAACAAATGTGAATTTAAGTGCCTGCCTTGCACAAAAGGATAAAAAAATACTAGTAATAGATATAGATCCTCAAGGAAATACAACTAGTGGTTTTGGAATAGATAAAAACAGCTTAGAAAATACCATGTACGATCTTCTATTAGAAGAAATGGAAGCCTCAGAAGTAATAATAGATACGGAATTTGACAATTTACACTTAATCCCTTCTAGTGTTCAGTTAGCAGGAGCAGAAATTGAACTTACTACTTTAGAAAATAGAGAAATAATTTTGAAAAAGGCTATAGATAGTGTAAAGGATGAATATGATTATATATTTATAGATTGTCCCCCATCATTAGGATTATTGACAATCAATGCATTGACAGCTGTAGATAGTGTGTTAATTCCTATACAATGTGAATATTATGCCCTAGAGGGAGTTAGTCAACTTATGAATACTATAGAATTAGTAAGAAATAGTTTGAATCCTAAATTAGAGATTCAGGGAGTAGTTCTTAGTATGTTTGATGGACGTACTAACTTATCCATACAGGTTGTTGATGAAGTTAAAAAATATTTTAGAGGAAAGGTATATACTACACTAATACCTAGAAATGTTAGACTAGCAGAAGCGCCTAGCCATGGACTACCTGTAATAGAATATGATCCAAGATCCAAGGGAGCAGAAGCTTATAATGACTTTGCAGAAGAATTTTTAGAATTAGAAGAGGACGTGATATAGTTGGCTAAAGGAAAGAGAGGACTAGGTAGAGGATTAAATGCCCTTATTCCAGAAAGTAATAAGAAATCAGATGAACCTAAAAATAGTATATTAAAAATAGACATAAATAAAATAAAAGCTAATAAGGATCAACCTAGAAAATATTTTAATGAAGAGAAGATAGATATTCTCTCAGATTCCATAAAAAAGCATGGTGTAATTCAACCTATAATAGTGAAAAGTATGGGCAGTGAATATGAAATAATAGCAGGAGAAAGAAGATTTAGAGCCGCTAAAATTGGAAATCTAAAGGAAATACCTTGTATAATCAAAAATGTAGAAGAACAAGATGTGGTGGAAATTGCTTTAATTGAAAACTTACAAAGGGAAGATTTAAATCCTATAGAAGAGGCCATCGCCTATAAAAATCTAATGGATAAGTATAATTTGACTCAAGAAAGCATATCTTCTGCTGTAGGTAAAAGTAGATCTTATATAGCTAATACTATTAGATTAATAAACTTACCCCAATTTGTGAAAGAAGAAGTAATTAGAGATAAAATAACAAGTGGACATGCTAGGGTATTATTGAGATTTACAGATGAAAATGTACAAAGGGACATAATGGAAAATGTAATAGAAAACAATTTATCTGTTAGGGAATTAGAGAAGCTTGTAAATGATCTATTAGAAGAAAAGGAAACTAAGGAAAAAGTTCAAAGGAAAAAGGACCCTACCCTATTGGATTTAGAAGATAATTTAAAGAGTTTATTAGGAACTAAAGTTAATATAGTTAAGGGGAAGAAAAAGGGAAGGATAGAAATTGAGTATTATAGTGATGAAGAATTAGATAGAATATTAGAGTTCTTACAAAAATAGATAATGTTTCACGTGAAACATTATCTATTTTTTTTCTTAAAAACTTAAAACTTGGAGTACATATATTCTTTGAAAACTTTAATGAAATGATTTGAAAAAGTCACATTGCAATAGAAGTAAATATTATATTTACTTCTATTGCATCTAATTTAGATAATATTCTTTACATGTTATTTTTTCAATGGGTTGAGGTTGGTGCTTTTTAGTATACTTGTTCAATTTGGGCATACTCTTATAACAAAATTGATAGCTACATCTGCCAATTAAATGCTTTAATTCTCTAAAAGTATATTATATCTCAAAGGGATAATTGTATAGATGTATTACTTTTTCAGATGTATTTTTAGCTATTTCTTGATCTAATGTGATTTCGGAGAATATAAAGGGCACTATTGTCTAAATTGAAATATAGTAGCATGAGTATTTTGCCAGAAACTCATTGGCTCTATATGTAGTATCATACATAGATGTATATGATAGAATAGAAAATATTGAAAATTTTAGAATATTACTACTAATCTATTCTAAAATTATTACATATATGTTAATATTATACATAAATTCGCCATAGCATATATAAATTATTGCGTAAAAAATAATTAGTTTTTTTTAAAATGTACCCTTTGTCAAGGGTGTTTTATAGATTTATTGGTTTTAAATTTGTTTTATACAGTAACTTGCCTATAAGGGAAAATATATTGAAAATCTTTGGAACCCTGGAACGTCACAACATCTTATGCTACTCCAACATGACACATGAACCTATATACGAAGATTCACACTTTCGCTTGTGACAAGGACTTGGGTGGAAAAGATTTTCAATATATTTTCCTGAAATAGGCACACATAAAGCAAGTTTATAATCAATAAATCTATACCAACACACACCTTCTTAAATATGTTTATGCAAATTTTCTTTTATAATTCTATAATTTAATAAAAATCAGGCCCCTCCTTTGAGGGACCTGATTTTATTATCCTAAGAACATTTTTAAATCATCATCTACGTTTGTAATTCCACCGATTCCAAAGTTATCTACTAATACTTTCGCCACATTAGGAGATAAGAATGCTGGTAATGTTGGTCCTAAGTGAATATTTTTAACTCCTAAGTGAAGTAATGCAAGTAATACTGTTACAGCCTTTTGCTCATACCATGCAATGTTGTATGCAATTGGTAATTCATTAATATCTTCAAGGCCAAATACTTCTTTTAATTTAAGTGCTATTACTGCTAATGAGTAAGAATCATTACATTGACCTGCATCTAATACTCTCGGAATTCCACCAATATCTCCCAAATCTAACTTGTTGTATTTATATTTTGCACATCCCGCCGTTAAGATAACCGTATCCTTTGGTAATTTCTCTGCAAATTCAGTGTAGTAATCTCTACTCTTCATTCTTCCGTCACAACCTGCCATTACGAAGAACTTCTTAATAGCACCAGACTTAACAGCTTCTACCACTTTATCAGCCACAGCCATTACTTGGTTGTGTGCAAATCCACCAACGATTTCTCCCTTTTCAATTTCAACTGGAGCTTCGCACTTCTTAGCGTGCTCTATAATTTCTGAGAAATCTTTCTTTCCATTTTCATCTTCATGAATGTGTGTAAGTCCGTCAAATCCTACTACTCCTGTAGTATAAACTCTATCTGCATAAGATTTCTTTGGTGCTACTAGACAGTTAGTAGTCATTAATATTGGTCCACCAAACTTTTCAAATTCTTCATTTTGCTTCCACCATGCATTTCCATAGTTTCCTGCAAAGTGATCATACTTCTTAAATGCTGGGTAGTAGTGAGCTGGTAACATTTCACTATGAGTATACACATCTACTCCAGTTCCCTTAGTTTGTTCTAATAATTGTTGTAAATCATTTAAATCGTGACCACTGATTAATATTCCTGGGTTATTTCTAACTCCAATATTTACCTTAGTTACTTCTGGATGACCATAAGATTCCGTATTAGCTTTATCAAGTAATGCCATTACATCCACAGCAAATTTACCACACTCTAGAGTTAATCCTACTAAATCATCTGCACCTAGTTCATCATTTAAAGTAGCCACTAGTGCCTTTTCTATGAATCCATGGATTTCATCACTATCATAACCTAAGTTATTTGCATGATGTAAGTATGCAGCCATCCCTTTAAGTCCGTAAGTTAATAATTCTCTTAATGATCTAATATCTTCATTTTCAGTAGCAAGAATTCCTACTGTCTTAGCTTTTTCGTTTAATTCATCTAAAGATTCTCCATTAAAAATAGCAGGGTCTGCTAATTTAACTTCTTCTTTAGCTCCAAGCCCTATAATTTCCATAAATTTAGATAACCAGTTTGAATTTGTAGTTCCGTCCACTTTTACTCCTGCTTTTACTAGCTTAGCTTTTAATTCATCTCTGATTTCTAATCCCTTTTGTACTTTCTTAATTATATTAGTTCTATCAAAGTTTGCATTAGTAATAGTTGTGAATAATCCATCCACTATAAACTTATCTACTTCTTTATCACTTTGACCTAATTCTCTTAATTTTTGTGCATATACGGCAATTCCCTTTACTACATATATTAATAAATCTTGAGAGTTGGCAACGTCAGCACTCTTACCACATACACCAACCTTACTACATCCTACGCCCTTAGCAGCTTCCTGACATTGATAACAAAACACTAAATATCACTCCTTATATTTAAAATATTTTTTATATTCATTGTTTATTGATAATCCAATGATACCAAAGAGTAATATTAAATTCTGTATCTTATGTTACGCTATTTAAAAATTACTTCAATATTTACTTCACCATTTCTACCTTCTTTATCCCAAACTATTGTGTCAATTATACTTTTCCATAATAGATTACGTTTAGACTCATCGTCATTTCTAATATTATCTAAAACATTGTCTATTTGATCTATAGTATTTTTCATTTGTCCCACTGGAGATATTTGCTTTATTTCTTCTTCTTTAATTTTTTCTAATTGTTCCTCTAATTGTTTAATACTCTCTTCATGTTTTTTGTATCTACTACTAAACATTTTAGGAGTGTAAATTCCTTTCTCTAATAAATCCATCAAAGTATCCATTTGTGATTCTATACTTTCAATATCCTTCTGCATCTTTTTTATTTCTGTCTTGAAATCTCTAGATTTAGGAGGTTTCATATTTTTTAATTCATTTTTTATTTCAACTTTATATTTTTTTAAATCATTTATTAATTTAACTTCAAAATCTGTTATAACTCCACCACTAACATTACAAACTCTTTGCCCTGTTGACAAATCTTGCTTTTGACAAGCTCGTAAATATAGACTATCTTTTCTTTTAAATATAGTAAGTGTTCTATCACATTTTGCACATGTAAATAAACCACTTGCCCAAGTTAAATTATTTCTTTGTTTTGGTGATAATTTACCTTTTTCCCTTAATACCTCTGCAACTTTATCCCATGTGTTACTATCAATTATTGCTTCATGAGAATCTTTGACTATAATCCATTTGCTAACATCATTCTTTTTAACAGTCCATTTCCCATCTACTTTTGTCCAACTTTCTTTATTCCATATATTCCATCCTTTATATTTTTCATTAATTAATACACTCCAAACTTGCTTATAAGTAAATTCATTTCCATTTATACTTCTATATCCTTTAGAATTAATATAATTTGCTATTTTTTTTGTACCTACGCCTTCTAAACACATTTGGTACATTTTTCTTACAACTTCAGCTTCATCCTCTACTATGTGGAGTTTTTTTGTTTCCGAATTTCTTTCATATCCATACATTCGTGCAATTAAGCTATTACCGTTTTGGGCAGATCTTCGCCTTCCTTGATTTAAAACTTTTTTAGCTTGTCTAATATATGCTTCATCTAGAACACTTTGCATAAAAGCATCATCGTCTACTGCTTGTCCTGAAAATGTTCGTATAATACGCTTATCTAAATCCAAACACACAACATTGTTTGCCTTGAAAAATTTAAATAATCTATTAATATCTCCAACACTTCTCGAAAGCCTAGATTGATTAACATAACATATAGCATCTATTTTTTCTTCTTCTGATTTTTCTAATATTTCTGATAATACAATGCGACTACTAATATCTTCACTTGAACCAATTTCTTCTTTTATTTTATATTTAATACCCAATGGATTAAGAAAATCCATTAGATCTTGTTTGTGTTTAATCATAGTTTCTTCTGGATTTTTGTCTTGTCTAGATTTTCTACTATATGCAACAATATTCATTATCCCTAACTTTAATAAATTTTCTTTAGTTAATTCCATCAAATCTTGCACATTTAAACACTCCCTTCTATGTGTCAATTGTATTAATAACACTTTTTATTATGGCATTTTATCATATCAAATATTAATGGTTATTATTTCTTATTTTGAATCATTTTGGTTGTTGGCTGTTGATTTATACTTAAAACCGCCCCCAGTTAACACTTGAAATTGGCCCCTTCATGTTAAAAGACTTTATTTATAAATTATCAAAACCATAGCTATATATGAAATAGTTTGGCAAAGTGTAGCATATACGTAGCGATGCTCTTTACTACAGGTATTGCCCCAGTAGCATTCTCCTATTCCCACAGAGGTTTGGTGTCAATATCAAACTCGGCTATGTATATTTATGCTTTAATATTAACCATAGTATATATTCTATAAGGTAATCAGTTTTAAGTGCAAGAAATTGTAAAAAAGGGTCAGTTTTAAGTGAAAATCTATAGTTTAACATTATAAAGAGGATACTAAACTAAATCTAGTACCCCCTGCATATCTTCTCTTACTTGAATTATTTTAAATTTCTTAACCTCTTCTAAAATATTAAATCTATTTAACTTTCTTTACTAATAAAACAAATTTATCATTTTCCTTTTCCTCTAGTACTTTAATACAGAATCTCTTACTTGACTTGCCTCCACCGAATATATATTCATCAAAACTGCCAATTATTAATTCATGACTCATAGATGATGTGTGAATTCCACCTAAATTATATTTTTTATCTATAGATTCTTCAACTATATAGTAGTTTAAATTTTCAACCAATAGTTTATCAACGCTTTCTTCTTTGTTACTAGTTATATTGTTTAGTATTCTATTATGTATAATATCATCACTATTGTTGATCTCAATTACATCCTTTACATTACAAATATGCTTTAAATACGAATAGTCTTTAGAATCATAATTACTTATCCAAAATATTTTTTCTGAATTTCTATAATTAAGAATATCTTTTATATTATTATCATTAATTCCCTTTAAACTATCTATCGGGTATACTAATACACAATTAAAATTTCTATGTGTATTTCTTTGTGATGTAGCCTGCATACTATCAACATGAATAGTGAGATTTCTGTGCTTTATAGATTTACCACTTTTTGCTTTAAATCCTAAAATATACTCACAATTTTTCATACTATTTATCCTGATTAATATCTTTAAAGGTTGATTCAAACTATTCAAATATGCAATTATGTTTTTATATTTAATTTGGACATTCGTTCCCACCACTAAACAGTTTTTATTTTTAGATCCAATAAAATTATTTAATTTCTCTATAACTACCTCTTTATCTCTAATCATTTTTATTCCTCCACTTCTATCAATTCATGGACATATTAGCTTTTTACTACTCACTATCCTTCTACATTATTGCTTTTAACTAGATACAATACCTATAAAAATTCTAATTGCTCAGTAATCACTTCTCTCTTAATATCAATATCCTCTTTGAAATCAACATTATTTTTATAATCAATAATTCTACAATAAGTAAAATCTCTGTCAATAAGAACTTCATTATTATAAAGATAATAAAGTTTGTCATAACGTTTTCTTGTAAGTGCATTGGTGCATCTTAATTTATTATCTTTCTTACTTATTGTGATAGTTAATTCTGTTTGAGGAACACTATATTTAATTAATTCTGCATCTTCTGACAATTTTACCAATTTCTTCTTCATTATAATTCTCCCTCATTGGATTTTTTACTCACATTACCTATATTTTACATCATTTCCATATCCTTCAAAAGAAAAAATAAGGGCATGAGAATTAAATCTCACACCCTTATATCAATCTTATTATTCTTTTTATAGCATTGGCAGAATATTCCTCATAAAGTGTATTGTTATATACATTATTCTTCATATCTTCAGGAAAAATAGCTACTCTAATCCAATCTTCTGAGTCTTCATATATGTGCTTCCACAAAACTTTCCTTCCGAATCCCATTGAATTAATATTATTATTGTCATAGTAAAATTCCTTTATATTTCTTCCCACTACAAAACCAATGGCCTTAATATGAGGCCACTGAAAAAGTCTCTTTTTCAAAAAATCTATAAAAGAAGATATAATAATCATTGAAAATATGATTATTATGTCTTTTTATTATATAATTAATGTATCAAAAATAAGTAGGTGAATCACATGGTAATGCAACCCAAAATGATTTTAAGTCCTTATATGGAAATATATAATTTAGTAGTCCCTAAAGATAATATGTTAAGAAAAATTAACGATATGGTTGATTTCTCTTTTATCTCTAAATGATTAAATTTAATTACAATTTTTTACAGTTGGTGATTACACTAATCCTTAAGCAGCTTTTAACGCTTTCAAAACCTCATCTAAAGGAATATTACTTTTAGCGCATTGATAAATCCAAGAGATACTATTTTGTT
>NZ_JAOART010000001.1 GCF_025210435.1 Anaeromicrobium sp. | reverse complement strand
TTCTTAGTACTGAATAAAGACGAAATCGGAGATTTCTGTTATTCAGCATTGTTCAACACATCTAGTGGCAATAGCAAGAGGGCTACACCTGTTCCCATACCGAACACAGAAGTTAAGTCTCTTAGCGCCGATGGTACTTGGTGGGTAACTGCCTGGGAGAGTAGGACGTTGCTAGTTTAGATAATAAAAGCCAAAGCGAATATTCGTTTTGGCTTTTATTTGCATTTACATAGAATTGTGTTATAATTATAAACGTTACCATATGAAATTTTTTACATCAAAATATATTTTAAAATTCAGTAAATATAAGGTTGTGATACCATGGCTAGTCGTACTTTAAATGAAGATAAGGTAGGAATGTCTCTTACATCAAGAATATTTCATATTCTTAGAGAAGATATACTAAATGACAAGTATAAAGAGGGAGAAAAACTAGGAGAAGCTAAATTGGCGGAAGAACTAGGCGTAAGTCGTACTCCCGTAAGAGAAGCACTAAAACAATTAGAATTAAATGGAATTGTAGAAAATATTCCTAATAGAGGCGTAATAGTAAGAGGCATATCTAAAAGAGATATAGATGATATATTTACTATTAGAGAAGCTGTAGAAGGAATAGCTGCCAGTTGGGCAGTAGAAAGAATAACTGAAGATGAATTAAAAAAACTTCAAGAAACCCATGAACTTATGGAATTTTATGCTTTTAAAAATGATATAGAAAAATTTGCAGAATTAAATACTAAGTTCCATGAGATCATATATGAAGCCACAAAGAGTCGCCATCTAGAACAGATTCTTAGAAACTTCCAATATTATATGAAAAAAACTAGAAAGAAATCTCTACAAGTTGAAGGCAGATTAAATGATACTATTAAGGAACATGAAGAGGTTTTGAAGGCATTTTTACAAAAGGATCATATAAAGGCTAAAGAATCTATTGCTAGTCACATTAGAAATTCTAGAAAAAATGTTGAAGAAAATACTGAACTATAGGCTATTTCGTAATGAAGTAGTCTTTTTTTATGAACTTTTTCACACTATAGATTTGGTAGTTTTAAAATGGTTTTATATAGTAACTTGCCTATAATGGAAAAAATTTTCAATATATTTTCCTGAAATAGGCCCACATAAAACAAGTTTTGTGTTGATAAATCTATGTAGGAGGAAAATATGAATAATATTATAGAAAATAAATTGAGGTCAATTGATAGAATATCCTTCCATGTGCCTGGTCATAAGTATGGAAGAATATATAAAAAGTATGGAATTAGTAATATATTAGATTTAGATACTACAGAAATTCCAGGTACAGATAATTTACATAGTCCAGAAGGAATAATAAGGGAATCACAAGTAAGGGCAGCTAATTTTTTTGGCGCAGATAATACATTTTTCTTAGTAAATGGAACTACTAGTGGTAATATAAGTGCTTTGCTGGCAAGTTTAAATCCAGGAGAAAAGGTATTGGTACCTAGAAATTGTCATAAATCTGTAGTGAGTGGAATGATCATGGGGGGCATAGAGCCTGTGTATATGATGCCAAAAATATATAGGGGCATATCCATGGGGATGGATTTAAATACTTTAGAAAATAAATTAAAAGAAGATATACAAATAAAAGCCATATTAATTACGAACCCTAATTATTATGGCATATGTGCAGATATTGAAAAAATCAGTGAAATAGCCCATAAATATGGAAAAATATTAATAGTAGATGAAGCCCATGGTTCCCATTTAATATTGAGTGAAAAACTACCTATGGATGCTTTAAGAGCAGGAGCAGATATGGTTTGCCAAAGTACTCATAAAACATTAATGAGTTTTACCCAAAGCTCCATGATACATGTGAAGGGAAATAGGGTAGATAGGGATAGGTTAAAATTTATGCTTAGGATGAATCAAAGTACTAGTCCTTCTTATTTATTAATGAATTCACTAGATACTACCGTATCCATATTAATAGAAGATGGTAAAAAACTAATAGATAATCTAATTAATAATTTAGAAGAATTTTATAAAAAACTAGAGCACATAGATATAGATTATTTTAGTAGGAAAAAATTAAGTCCATACAATGTATATGATTATGATTTAACGAGAATAGTAATAGATATGACTAAATACGGAATAATTGGAACAAAGTTGGAAAAAATTTTATATGAAAAATATAATATACAAATGGAGATGAGCGATACAAATCATATAGTTGGAGTTGCCACCATAGGAAATATAAAGGATGATTTTGAAAAATTATATGAAGCATTGAAACATATTAAAGAGGTTTATGGAAAGAAAGAAATAATAGAAGAAAAAACTTTAAATTATAATATGTTACCAAAGGTAATATTAAATCCACGCCAAGCCGCATATGGTCAAAAAAAGAGTATAAAATTAGAGGATAGTATTGGCCATATAAGTGGAGAATATATTATACCTTATCCACCAGGGATTCCACTATTATGTCCTGGTGAAGAAATAAGCAAGGATTTAATAAATCATATTAAGTTATTAAAGGATAACCATATAAACCTTACAGGAATTAAGGATAAGAGTCTAATGTTTATACAAGTTATAGAAAAGTAGAATTTGAAATATAATATATAGTATAGTAAAATTTAGGTAATATAGGCTGTTATTACATACAACATATATTCATTTTAATAATTATGGCCTATAAAAATTAATGACAGGGGTGAAGTGTATTGCGAAGATTTGGTAGCCATATGATAAGCTTAATTATTATAGCCCTTTTATTCTTAGTCTTTTCATTTAATACAATAATAGAATTTGCAACAGACTATCAGTGGTTTAAGGAACTTGGGTATAACAAAGTATTTTTAACTAAGCTAATGACACAATTAAAATTAGGTATACCATCTTTTATAATTGTAACCATAGGTATATACATATACTTAATGATTTTAAAAAAATCCTATTATAAAAAAGTTCAAAGTAATAGTGTAAGTATAAGTGATAAAAGAATAAATCAATTGGCATTAGGAATAGCAGCTATAGTGGCTTTCATGTGTAGTATTACCTTGCTAGGAAGTTCTTGGTTTGAAATATTGGCATTTATGAATGCTACTGATTTTAATGTGGCAGACCCTATTTTTGGTACAGACATAGGCTTTTACATATTTAAATTACCCGTATTACAACAATTTTATTATATGTCTATAGGTTTCATAGTCATGATGGGGATAGTAACTGTATTGTTTTATATCCTAATGCTTGGAACTAGAAGGCCTACCATATTTAATTCTGTAGATGAAGATGAGTTAAATTCAAGAAGAATGAATAGAAGTTTTAACAATAAATTAGACTTAGGTAATGGAAAGCAATTATTAAATATTGCCCTTACCCAGTTAGTAATATTAGGTGTAATCCTATTAATATTAATAGGATTAGGATATTTATTAAATATATATAATCTAATGTACTCCACAAGGGGAGTGGCTTATGGAGCCAGCTACACTGATGTGAATGTAAATCTATGGATATATAGAATCATGTCGGGCCTTTCTATAGTATCTGCCCTATTGTTAGTTGTGGGTGCTAAAAGGAAAAATTTTAAATTATCCTTAAGTGGACCTATTATAATGATAATAGTGAGTGTAATAGGAAATGTGGCTGCCATGGGAGTTCAAAACTTCATAGTAGAGCCAGATGAATTATCTAAAGAAAGAAAGTACCTAGAGAACAATATAAAATATACTCAAATGGCCTACAATATTAATAATGTGGAAGAAAGAAATTTTAAAGCTACAGATACTTTAACAAGGGAAGATATAGATAATAATAAGGGAACTATAGAGAATATAAGAATAAATGATTATAGACCTACAAAGCAGTTTTATAATCAAAGCCAGGGAATAAGAAGATACTATCAATTCCACGATGTGGATGTGGATAGATATATGTTAAATGGTGGGTTAACCCAAGTGTTTTTATCTGCAAGGGAAATGAACTCAGCTGAAATAACTGATCAATGGATAAATAAATATTTAAAATACACCCATGGATATGGTGTGGCCCTATCTCCAGTAGATGCCATAACTAGTGTAGGACAGCCAGAATTATTAGTTAAGGATATTCCTCCTAAAACTAATATGGAAGAATTAAAAATTGACTATCCTCAAATATATTTTGGAGAATTGACTGACGACTATATTATAACTAACACGAAGGAAAAGGAATTTGATTATCCAAAGGGAAATGAAAATGCAGAGACCTTCTATGAGGGAGATGCAGGAATAAAGTTAAATGGAATAAACAAAATACTCTTTGCCATAAGAGAAAAGAGTTTGAAACTTGTTATTTCTGGAAACATAAAAAATGACAGTAAAATTTTACTATATAGAAATATAAAGGAAAGGGTAAGGAAAATAGCTCCATTCATAGAATATGATAAGGACCCTTATGTGGTAGTGGCAGACAAGAAATTGTATTGGGTTATAGATGGATATACTATAAGCTCAAATTATCCTTACGCAGAGCCCTATAATAAAAATAAAATAAATTATATAAGGAATTCTGTAAAAGTTGTAATAGATGCATATAATGGAGATACAAAATATTACATAACAGACGAAAAAGATCCAATTATCCAGACCATGTCTAAGGTTTTTCCACAATTATTTACATCTGTGGATAAAATGCCTTCTAAAATAAAAGAACATATGAGATATCCACAAACAATATTTGATATTCAAGCTATTGTATATAGAAGATATCATATGAATAATACAAATGTATTTTATCAAAATGAAGATTTATGGGATATAGCTAAAGAAATCTATGGTGGAAGCGATAAGTCAGATATTATGGAATCAAACTATTTCATAATGAAATTACCAGAGGAAGATCAGGAAGAGTTTTTATTATCCATTCCATATACACCTAAAAATAAGCCTAATATGACGGCACTTTTAATGGCTAGAAATGATGGAGAGGATTATGGAAAACTAATACTATATAAACTTCCAAAACAAAAGAACGTATATGGTCCTATGCAAATAGAATCTAAGATAGACCAAAATACTACTATTTCTAAAGAGTTTTCCCTATGGGGACAAAAGGGTTCTAGTTATATAAGGGGTAATCTACTAATTATACCTATAGAAAATTCCCTACTTTACATAGAGCCAATTTATCTAAAGGCAGACAATGAAAACTCATTACCAGAGGTTAAGAGGGTAGTTGTAGCCTATGGAGATAAAATAGCCTATGAGGAAACTTTAAAGGAAGCATTAGAATCTTTATTTGGAAGAAGGGGAGAAATACCAGGTGAGGAAATTGCCCCTGGGGAACTTCCAATAGATGGAGATAATATAACCCTAATAGAAAGGGCAAATGAAGCCTTCATAAGGGCAGAAGAAGCCCAAAGACAGGGTAATTGGTCTGAATATGGTAGATATATAAATGAAGTTAAGAGAATACTAATAGAGTTAAAGGATAAAAAATAATAATAAAACTCCAATAGGCAAATTTATTTGACTATTGGAGTTCTTTTATTTTATTTAAAATATCATATTGCCTAACAGATTATATACAAATCCTATAGGTTTCGATATTAATTTATCTATAATATCTGTAACTATTAAAATTAAAAGTGCAAATCTAGAAAAATTATAGATTTTATAATAGTTTGGACTCTCATATAGATTAAATAGATTTAATATTATATGTGAACCATCTAAAGGTGGAAATGGGAATAAATTAAAGACACATAAAACTATATTTATCTGAGCTGCATATGAAAAAATCCTTATGACAGTATGAAGTAAACTTCCTTCTCCTATGAAATCATTAGTGACAAATATTATTTTTATACATATAAAGAAAAATATTGCCAATAGTATGTTCATAAAAGGTCCTGCTAAAGAAACTAACACATCATCTCTTTTAGGGTTCTTAAAATTTCTAGGATCTATCATCACTGGTTTTGCCCAACCAAAGCCTGCAATTAAAAGAAATATGAATCCAACAAAATCTATATGGGGAAGGGGGCTAATGGTAAGCCTTCCCATCTTCTTAGGAGTATCATCTCCAAGCCATACGGCCATTTGAGCATGGGCATATTCATGAAATGCTAATCCTATTAAAATACCAGGTAATAATAATAATTTATCCATTATATTAAATGACATTTCTAATCTCCTTTTCCTAAAATATTTAACAACCTATTATAACATAATGTATACAAACAAATATTAATAAAGTATTAATTTTTAAATGGGAGTTATAGATTTTTTGGTTTATAAACTTGCTTTATGTGAGCCTATTTCATGTTTAGATAGCATAGGATGTTGTGACGTTCCAGGGTTCCAAAAATTTTCAATCGTTTCCCTTGTAGGCAAGTTACTGTAATAAAACAAATTTAAGATCAAGAAATCTATAATATAAATAAAAACCTCTCTCCAGTAATGGAGAGAGGTTTTTTAGGGAGCAAAAGTAATGGATGAATCCTATCTTGTTCTTAAAATTTTTATTTCATCTACAGTCATCCGGTCTAGCCTAGAGGCCATACGGGCGAATTCTTGTCTTGTTATTATTCCCTTTTGAATTAATAATTCTATTATGGTTGCAATTGCCAACGTATTCCTATAATCAGTTTCCTTTAAATCGCCTAATTCGGCGTAAACTTCTAAATCTAACATTTTTAATTTCCCCCTTGAAAATGAACTTAGTATAAGTATGTCCCTTTATTTATTTTTTATACTTAAAGTTTAGTTCAACAATGGAAGTTTTTTAGCATAGAATAATATATATTCATCATATTTCTAAGGGGAGGGTATTAAAGTATGAAGGCCACTAGTCCCATTTCCTATTTATTAAAAACTACTATTCTATTTATAAAATCACTATTAATATATATTTTTAAAAAGGACAATGAAAAACTAGAAGAAATATATTATGAAATGATGGACTTAGAAATTGATTATATAGAAAATTTTTCAGATGAGGAAGAAAAAAATCAAGTATATAAACAAAAAATAATAGAATTGGTAGAGTTAATATCCATAATAGAACCTAAAGATATATTAAAAATAGAATCTTTAGAAGAAAAAATGTATAAAGGATTAAAATTAAGAGAAAATATAATAAACAATCTTTATTTAGAAACCTGGTTAATAAATAATAGACTTTGGTTATATATACTGGAAAGCAAAAATAGTGGAGATAGGCTAGTTCCCATAGATGTGGATAATTTGTACTTAATAAGAGTAGATCAATTGTATTATGCTCTAAAGGAAAAGAGAGTTGCAGGTCTTTTGAGATTCTAGAAGTTACCATGTTGACAAAAAAAAATTAATATGCTAAAATACTTTAAAAATTAATATAAGATACTGTGAAAAGAAATAGTAGATAATGAGGTTTCTTAAGAGAGTCGATGGTTGGTGTAAATCGATGAAATCTATTGTTGAATCCATCTTGGAGTAGCCAACTGAAAAATTATAGTAGGTTGTGCCGGTGGCCGTCGATAAGGGCATTAAAGAGGACTAATTAAGTTAGCCAATTAGGGTGGCAACGCGGGATAATATCTCGTCCCTGTATGTACATACAGGGACGAGTTTTTTTTTATTGAAAAAATTAAAATTTAAATATATAGGAGGAAGATGTTATGTTAGATATTAAAAGAATTAGAACTAACTTAGACGAGGTTAAAGAGTTAGTTTCTAGACGTGGAAAGGGCCATTATGGAATAGACAAAATCGTAGAATTAGATAAGGTGAGACGTGAAATTCTACAAGAGGTAGAAGTGATGAAAAATAGACAAAAGACCGTATCTAAGGAAATTCCTAAGTTAAAAAAAGAAGGAAAAGATACTACTGAAATAATGGCTGAAATGAAAAAACTATCTAGTGATATTAAAGAATTAGATGAAAAGGTAAAGGGTATAGAAGAAGAAATTCAGGAAATCCTATTAGGAATCCCTAATACACCAAATCTAACAGTTCCACAGGGAGATACGGATGAGGATAATGAAGAAGTGAAAAAATGGGGAGAACCAACAAAGTTTGACTTTGAATTTAAAGCTCACTGGGACGTGGGAAGTGATTTAGAAATATTAGATTTTGAAAGGGCTACTAAGATCACAGGAGCTAGATTTACAGTATATAGGGGACTTGGAGCAAGACTTGAAAGAGCTCTTATTAACTTTATGTTAGACTTACACACTACTGAACATGGATATGAAGAAGTATTACCACCATTTATGGTTAATAGGGACAGTATGACAGGTACGGGACAGCTTCCTAAATTTGAAGATGACATGTTTCATTTACCAAGTAAGGACTTTTTCCTAATTCCAACGGCAGAAGTTCCAGTAACTAACCTTTATGCTAAGGAAATACTAAAAGAAGGAGATTTACCTGTTTATCATACGGCATATACTCCATGTTTTAGAAAGGAAGCAGGATCTGCAGGTAGAGATACCAGAGGCCTTATTAGACAACATCAATTTAACAAAGTTGAGCTAGTTAAGTTTGCTCACCCAGAAAAATCTTATGAAGAACTAGAATCTTTACTATTAGCAGCAGAAGAAGTATTAAAGAGATTAAATATTCCATATAGAGTAGTAAAACTTTGTACAGGAGACTTAGGATTCAGCTCTGCCATGACTTATGATATAGAAGTTTGGATGCCAAGCTATGATAGATATTTAGAGATTTCTTCTTGTAGTAACTTTGAAGATTTCCAAGCTAGACGTGCTAATATTAGATTTAGACCAGAAGAAAAGGGAAAAGTTGAATTTGTACACACATTAAACGGTTCTGGTCTTGCAGTGGGAAGAACTGTAGCAGCCATATTAGAAAACTATCAACAAGAGGATGGATCTGTAGTTATTCCTGAAGCTTTAAGAGCGTATATGGGTGGACTTGAAAAAATAACTAAATAAGGCATATTAAAAAAAATAAATGTAGTCATAAATATGGCTACATTTATTTTTTGATTTTTATTAAATTAAAATTAAAAAGGGAAAAAACCTACTATTCCTACTTTTATACTAATTTTATGATAAAATTATAAGATGGAGTAAGATTAAAAAGGAGGACTAGATATGAGAATGGTCCCAATAAATGCCGTAAAAGAGGGGACTTTTTTAGCACAAGCATTATACAACGACCAAGGCAAAATATTACTATCTAAAGGTGTGAGATTAACTGACGGGTTATTAAAAAGAATAAAGGAACATTCTTTTTATTCCATATATATAATAGATGAATATTCTCAAGGAGAATTAGATGATATTATAAAGCCACAGGTGAGACAAAAGGCTATAGCAACCATAAGGGCTACTTTAAATACTATAGTAGATTTAGATGATGATAATAAAAATAAGTTTGCTAAAAAGGTATTAGAAAAGCAAAAGGATCAACAGATAGACGATATGCAAAAACTTGCTAAAATGATAGTTGATGATATATTTACTCAAAATGATTTAATGATAAACCTAGTAGATATTAAAAGCATGGATAGTTATACCTTTAACCATAGTGTAAACTCTGCCATATTAGCATTAGTAATAGGAATTGGTCATGGCCTTAATAAAAATGATTTATATGACCTTACTATGGGCATGTTACTTCATGATGTGGGAAAAATGTTTATTCCATCAGACTTGTTAAATAAAGAGGGCAATTTAACACAAGAAGAGTTTGCCATTATGAAGGACCATACGGTAAGGGGATATAACTATTTAAAGGACAATACGGATTTAAGTAATAAGATAAGGATAATATCTTTGCAACATCATGAAAGGGTAGATGGTACAGGATATCCCTTTGGATTAAAGGATCCTCAGATTTATTCTTTATCTAAAATAGGAGCAGTAGCAGAGGTTTATGATGCCATGACATCTGATAGGCCCCAGAGGAAGGCACTACCACCTAATGATGCTGTAGAGCTTATAATGGGAGCTGGAGGAAGATATTTTAATATAGACATAGTAAAGACCTTTGTAAAGAAGGTAAACCCTTTCCCTGTAGGCACAGCTGTATATCTAAGTAACGATTCTATAGGAATAGTAGAAGCCATAAATAATTTATACATGTTAAGACCCCTAGTTAGAATAGTGAAGCAAGAAGGAAAAATAGTGGAACCCTTTTTATGTGATTTAATAAGAGAGAAGAACATAGTAATAACTGGTATATGTCATGAAATATAGGGTATATAAAAAAATAATGGGCGAAATGACTAACTTATTTTTGAATATATCTAAAGAAAGGGAGGAATATTTATGAAAAAAATATTAGGATTAGTACTCACAATTGTATTAGTATTATCATTAGGAGCGTGTGGAAAAAAAGAAGTTAAAACGAATGAAACTCCTAAAGTTGAAAAGAAAGAAAAAGTTGAAGAACGATTGGCTAAATTTCCAGAATTTAAATTAAATGATTTAAATGGAAATGAAGTTAGTAATGAAGACTTTAAGAACTATGATATAACTATGATAAACATATGGGGAACTTTCTGTCCTCCATGTATAGAAGAGTTACCAGAATTAGAAAAACTAAGTGAAGCATATAAGGATAAGAATTTTAGATTGATGGGAATTATAGTAGATAGGGACGAGTATGGAGCTAAAGAGTTATTAAAGGAAAAGGGAGCCACATATACTAACTTTGTACCAAATAGGAATATAGAAGGATTATTAGCAAATTTTGATGCAGTACCTACTACTATATTTGTAAATAAAAACGGAGAAGTATTAAGAAAAATAGTAGTAGGATCAAGATCCTTTGAAGATTATGATGAAATAGTAAAAGAATTATTGGAAAATCAATAAAAGGAGATATAATATGTTAAATAAAAAAATGATGAGCAATTTACTGCTCATCATTGGTATTATATTCATAATAACAGGCATATATAGAAGGGAAATGGCTCAGGTGTTGATTAAGGCTATTAACATATGTTTGGAGTGTATTGGAATTGGTTAATTTAAAAAGAAGACTTATTCAGTTAAGTAGTACCATAATAACAAATGGATATTTTAAAGGTTTTTTGAGTGGAAAAATATATAAGGGAAATTTGAAGGCCCTTTGTGTTCCATCATTAAATTGTTATTCCTGTCCTGGGGCTTTAGGATCTTGCCCTATAGGTTCATTACAGGCTATTGTTGGGTCTATAAAATATAATTTTTCATTTTATGTTGTTGGATATTTAATTTTATTTGGAACTCTGTTTGGTAGATGGATATGTGGTTTTTTATGTCCCTTTGGTTTTTTTCAGGAAATCATATACAAAATACCTAGTAAAAAAATACGTAAAAGTAAGTTTTTTGGATTTTTAAAGTATTTAAAATATCTTATGCTAATATTTCCAGTGTTATTAATTCCAATGTATTTATCCATAAAAAAGGGCATAGGAGATCCTACATTCTGTAAATACGTATGTCCAGCAGGTACCTTAGAAGGAGGAATACCCCTTACTATGATGAATCCCTTTTTAAGGGAAATAGTGGGTGGTTTGTTTTTGTTTAAACTAAGTATATTAATATTAGTGGTTTTAGGGTCAATAATAATATTTAGGCCATTTTGTAGATTCATATGTCCCTTAGGGGCCATATATGGATTATTTAATCCTATAAGTTTGTATCAATATAAAGTAGATGATAATTGTATAAAATGTGGCAAATGTGAAGCCACATGTAAACTAAACATACCCACATATGAAAAACCAAATAGTTTTGAATGTATAAGGTGCGAAGAATGTGTTAAGGTATGTCCTACTAAATCTATAAAGAAAGTTATATGTCATAAGGGGTGATTAGGAATGATACTAAAAAAAAGCATTTACGCAGATTTATGCCTTTTAATAGTGGCCATAATTTGGGGGTCTGGTTTTATAGTAACTAAAAATGCATTAGATTCTTTTACTCCCCATTATTTAAATGGGATTAGATTTATCATATCTTTTTTAGTTTTAAGTACCGTATTTCATAAAAAAATGTTTAAAATATCAAAGGAAGAGTTGAAGGCTGGAGTAATAATAGGTTTATTTTTATTTGGTGGATTTGCAACCCAAACGGTAGCCCTTCAATATACTACAGCTAGTAAATCAGCTTTTTTAACAGGAACTAATGTGGTTATAGTACCCTTTTTAGTGTGGATAGTAAGTAGAAAGTTTCCAGGGATAAAACCTTTAATAGGGGCTACACTTACTATGATAGGAGTGGGATTTTTAACTTTTGATGGAAGTTTAAATAGTATGTCAACGGGAGATATTCTTACTTTAATATGTGCCATATTATTTGCAGCCCATATATGTAGTATAGGGCATTTTGCAAGTAAGGTAGATCCTTATGTGTTGGCCACGTTGCAAATAGGGGTTACAGGTATAATATCTTTAATTATAGGTATATTTACAGAGCCCATGCCTGTATTTAATAGTAGTGCAGTGCCAGGTATCCTTTATTTAGCACTAGTTTCAACTACCTTGGCATTTTTGATTCAAAATGTGGCCCAAAGATACACCACATCTACCCATACTGCCATAATATTGGCCTTAGAATCCGTATTTGGAACCATATTTAGTGTAATATTTTTAAATGAAATTTTAAATAAATTTATGATAATAGGTTGTGGCATAATATTTATAGCCATAATAGTAACAGAAGTGGATTTTAGCCAAATAATCAATAAAAAGGCTATAGGAGTAGAGAGACTTTAAATCAAATAATAATGGAGGTATTTATGATAGGTAGTATGAGTGTAGCAAGGGCAGCCATAGAGATGGCAATGACTGAAAATAGAGATATAGAAGATAAAATGGTACAAGAATTAAAAAAGAAAGACATGAAGGCTGTGGCCGTTAATATAGGTGGTAATTTAATTGATTCCATACCTAAAATAATAGAAAGGGCCCTAGTAGCATCAAGAAGAACTGGCGTAATAAAGGAATGCCATGTGCAAGATGGTGCGGTGGCAGGAGCTGCTAGAGATGCCATAATGCAAGTATCTGCCAAAGCTACAGGGTTAAATGTAGGTGGTAAGATAGGTATTGCTAGACATGAAGAACATTTAAGTGTATGTATATTTATGAGCATAGGACTACTTCATCTAAATGAAGTTGTAATAGGTCTTGCCCATAGATCTTTACCTAGAGAATAAAGGTATAAGGAGAAAAGTTCTTTGGCTTTTCTCTTTTTTAACAAAAAAAAAATAAATTTTGAAAATGTTGACTTTTCATCCAAGTTAATTTATAATGAGAGACATATTTTAGTAGAATGGTAGATGGAATTAAAAAAAGAGGTAGCATGGTAGTTAGGTAGAGAAATATGGGTAGGAATGGCTCTTTAAATGATTATTTAAAAGAGTTCTATTTACTATTGTCAAAAAACACAACTCTCCTAATGGGGGAGTTTTTTTTATGGCAAAATTAAAAATCAGGAGGATGGTAAAATGGTAGTTAAAAATTTAAAAATTATAGGAATTTTATTAATTGGGTTATTAATACTAGGTGGATGTGGAGCCAATAAAGAGGTGGAAACTTCATCCCATAGTAAATTTAAAATTGGAGTAACACAGATAGTGGAACATCCAGCATTAGATGGAGCTAGGGAGGGATTCATAGCTGCATTTGAAGAAGCTGGACTTAAGGATAAGATAGATATAGAAGTGCAAAATGCACAAGGAGATATACCTACTACTCAAACCATAGCACAAAACTTCGTATCTTCTAAAAAGGATATGATACTTGCCATAGCTACACCTTCAGCTCAATCTGCATTCAACGTAACTAAGGATATTCCCATAGTAATAACAGCCGTAACTGACCCTGTAGAAGCAGGCCTGGCAGATTCTTTAGAATCATCAAATAATAATGTGACAGGTACATCAGATATGACACCTATAAAAAGACAATTTGAACTTTTAAAGGAGTTAGTTCCAGATGCTAAAAAAGTAGGTGTAATATTTAACACTAGTGAAGCAAATTCAGAAGTCCAAGTGAAGATGGCAGAGGAACTAAGTAAGGAATTTAATATGGAGTTAGTTAAAGTTGGTATTACTAACGTAAATGAAATCTCTCAAGGTTTAGAATCTATTATTAAGGATATTCATGTATTGTATGTACCTACAGATAATATGGTAGCATCAGCAATGCCCCTTGTGGCAGAAAAGTGTATAGAAAATAAGGTTCCTGTTATTGGAGCAGAAAAAGCTCAAGTAGAAGGGGGCGCATTGGCTACAGAAGGTATTGATTACTTTAAATTAGGATTCCAAACAGGAAAGATTGCCATAGAAGTTATGAATGGTAAAAAGCCAAGTGAAATTAGTATAGGCACTTTAAAGGATACTCAATTAGTTATTAATGAAGATACGGCTAAGAAGTTAAACTTAGAGATTAGTGAAGATTTATTAAAGAGAGCAGAATTAGTTAAAGGTGGGAAGTAATTATGAATAGTTTTGTTATAAATATATTAGAACAAGGATTTATATTTGGAATAATGGTACTAGGAGTATATATAACTTATAAAATATTAGATTTTCCAGATTTATCTGTTGAGGGAAGTTTTCCACTTGGAGCAAGTATTTGTGCAAAACTACTAGTTATGGGGGTAAACCCAATAATAGCCACACTGGCAGCCCTTGTGGCAGGATTATTAGGAGGAGCCATAACTGCATTTTTACATGTAAAGTTAAAGATAACTAATTTGTTATCAGGGATACTTGTGATGATAGGACTATACTCCATAAACTTAAGAATAATGGGAAAAGCAAATATACCCCTATTTTCACAAAATAGTGTATTTGATATAAAGGTCCCAAAGCTAGTAATCATAATGATTATAGCTATAAGCGTTAAATATATGCTAGATATATTTTTAAATACAAAGTTTGGATTTTTAATAAGGGCCACAGGAGATAACCCTAAATTAGTAACATCATTAGGCATAGATATAGGCCTTACGAAATTTGCAGCATTAATGGTTTCAAATGGATTAGTTGCTTTATCTGGAGCATTGGTATGCCAATACCAAAGATTTTCTGATGCAGGTATGGGAACGGGAATAATAGTCATGGGTCTGGCTTCAATCATATTTGGAGAATCCATATTTAAAAAGGTTAAGTTAATAAATTTAACTACCATGGCCCTTTTAGGAAGTATATTATATAAAACCAGTGTGGCACTAGCTTTAAAATTAGGATTCCCACCTACAGATTTAAAGTTAATTACAGCTTTAATAGTTGCATTAATGCTTGGATTAAATAATAAAAAGATGACCTTTAAATTTAAAACATTCACCATAGGAGGTAGGCAAAATGCTGTGGGTACGAAATCTTTGTAAAACATTTAATAGGGATAGTGTAAATGAAAAGAAGGTATTTGAAAACTTTTCATTAGATATAGAAGATGGGGATTTTATAACTATCATAGGTAGTAATGGAGCTGGAAAATCTACTTTTTTAAATCTCTTATCTGGATCAATAGAAAGTGATGAAGGGTCCATGAAGCTAGATGGAGAAGAGATAATTCATCTAGAGGAATTTAAAAGAACCAGGTTTATAGGTAGGGTATTTCAGGATCCATCCATGGGAACATCCCCAGGTATGACCATAGGAGAGAATTTATCCATGGCATTTAATAAGGGAAAGAAATTTAATTTATCCATGGGTGTTAGGAAAAAGGATATTCCTAAATATAAGGAAATATTGTCTACTTTAAATTTAGGTTTAGAGGATCAAATAAATTCAAAGGTAGGTCTACTATCAGGTGGTCAAAGACAGTCCTTATCATTGATAATGGCCACGGCTATAAAGCCTAAATTATTACTATTAGATGAGCATACGGCAGCCCTAGACCCTAAAACATCTGAAAGGATTATAGAGTTAACTAAAGAAGTGGTTAATAGGAATAATATAACTACCCTCATGGTTACTCACAACTTAGAGCAAGCTATTAATGTGGGCAATAGGTTGTTAATGTTCCATGGTGGAGAAGTTGTATTAGATATTAAAGGTGAAGAAAAAAGAAATCTTACTATAGAAGGTCTTTTAAAGAAATTTGAGAAAATACAAAGTAAAAATATATTAAGTGATAGGGCTTTATTTAATTAAGGCATATGACTAAGAGAAACGAATTCGTTTCTCTTATTTTTTTTCTATATAGATTTTTTATGTGAAAACAGGCTTTATGTGAGCCTACTTCAGGAAAATATATTGAAAATTTTTTCCACTCAAGTCCTTGTCACAATCGTAAGTGTGAATCTTCGTAGATAGGTTCACGCGTCATGTCCAAGTAGCATAGGATGTTGTGACGTTCCAGGGTTACAAAAATTTTCAATATATTTTCCTTCGTAGGCAAGTTACTGTATAAAATAATTCTAAAATCAAGAAATTTATAGGTTTATTAGGAACAGTTATTTAATAACAGGTCTGTGGAAAAGTTATTATAGACTTGTACACAATGTAAATATCATATATAGGGTATATGGTCGTGGATTTTAACTACATATTGTAGATTAAGTTAAAACTATCCACAATATTATTAAGTTATGAACAGTTTCGTGTGGATAACTTAATAAGTTAATTTTTACCTTATGCCGTATAATGGAGAAAGAAATCAACATATGTTGAAAAAAATATAAAAAAGTGTTAATAAGTAATTTTATGACATGGATTTATCCACAGAATCTAATGATTACACTTTATATTTAATATTTTTGTGTATAACTCTAGAATATATATAAATTTCGTATTTATAAACCAGCTTTATGTGAGCCTATTTCAGGAAAATATATTGAAAATCTTTTCCACCCAAGTCCTTGTCACAAGCGAAAGTATGAATCTTCGTATATAGGTTCATGACTCATGTTGGAGTAGCATAGGATGTTGTGACGTTCCAGGGTTCCAAAGATTTTCAATGGTTTCCCTTATAGACAAGTTACTGTATAAAGAAATCTTAGTGTTACGAAATCTATAAAGAGGATTATTAAATTTAATAATCCTCTTAATCTAATTTGAATTTTAAAAGTGCTTCTTTTAATTCTAGAGATAATAGGGATAAATGTTCACTAGCTGAAGCTATTTGACCTATGGATGTGGTTTGTTCTTGACTACTAGCGGCTACTTCCTCAGTAGAAGCGGCATTTTCCTCTGCTATGGCAGATAGGTTTTGGATTATATCCACTATTTCTTCCTTATCCTTTAATAATTTTTCTTCTGATATGTTTAGATCTTCTACAGTTTTTTCAGTGACCACAATAGAATTAAATATTTTATTATATTTTTCTTCTGTTATAGAAACACTTTCAGATTGAGCTTCGTTTACTTGAGATACCTTTTCAATCATCTTAACTACGTTTTGAGAGTTTTCCTGAAGTTCCTTAACTAAGTTATCAATTTCCTTAGTAGCATTGGCAGATTGCTCTGCTAGTTTCCTTATTTCATCGGCTACTACGGCAAATCCCTTACCAGCTTCTCCTACCCTAGCCGCCTCTATGGCCGCATTTAATGCAAGTAAATTAGTTTGTTCTGCAATGGAAGTAATGATAGTACTAGCAGAATCTATCCTTTGAGAACTTTCATTAGTTTTTAGTATTTCATCATATATTTTTTTAGAAACTATCATACTTTCTTGGTTTTTCTCAGTCAAGTTATTAACAGCCTCTAATCCTTCTTCTATAAGTTCCTTAGCATTGCTAGATATTTCATTTAATGAATTTATGTGATTTTGGTTTTCATTTATAATTTCACCTAATTCAATAGTTTTAGATGCACCTAATTCTGTATCTTGAGCTTGATTAGTGGCACCCTTTGCTATTTCGCTAACTGTATAGGCAACTTCTTCAGAAACCATAGATACTTGCTGGCATGTGGCCGTTAATTCTTGAGAAGATGCACTTACCCTATCGGCTGAATCACTTACTTTTAAAGTGAGATTTCTTATATTTTCAATCATAATATTAAAGGATCTAGATAAAGTACCAAATTCATCCTTTCTATTAAGTAAAGATTTATCTATATGACCTGTTAAATCTCCATCTGCTAATTTATCTGCATGTTTTGAAATTAATATTATAGGTTTTGATATTAGATTTCCTCCTATGAAAGATATTAACAAAGATAGTATTAAAACAAACCCTGTAATTATAAAAAGAGAAGATTTAAAGTCAGATAAAATCTGAAGAACTTCATCCTTTGGAGCACTAATACCTACAGACCAGCTAGTTCCATTTACAGGAGCATAACCACCCACCTTGTCTACTCCCTTAAAACTATAATAACTAAAGGCCTTTTCTCCTTTTATCATCCTATTAACCATGTTAGTTAAACTATCAGAATTAGCACTTTCAGATTCATCTAATAAATTATGTTTAGCTAAAACTAAGTCCATGTCCTTATGGCCTATTAATAAACCTTCTTCGTCTACTATGAAACCATAGCCTGTTTTTTCATATTTTATATCAGAAAGTATTTCACTTAAAAAAGCACCTGACTTATCTGCAGATAGAACACCTACAATTTTCCCATCATATACAATGGGAGTAGATAGGACTATTACGTAGGACCCATCTTCCTTACTTACAATGGGTTTAGATACATAACTTTTGCCAGATAGTGCTTCTTTAAAATATTTTCTATCATTTAGATCATAGGTTTTTCCATTAGTTCCATAGGCCATGCCCCTAGGAGTGATTATGTACATAGGTTCACTTACTTGCTTCTTTAACAAATCTATTTTTTCTTCTAAAGAAACATTTGGATCTGTAATCCTATCTTGTTTAGCTATTGTTTCTATTACTTTTTTTTCTGTATTAATGCGACTTTCTATAATTTTGGCCGTTTGATCTGCATATAATGGTAGTGCCTTTTGAGCATTATTAAGTAGAGCATTAGAAAATTTATTGTAAGAGACAAACTCTAAAGAAAGACTTAACAATAATAAAATAAGTACAAGAGAAACAGTTATTTTAAACTTAAAACTTTTCAAAGTGATACCTCCTAAAAATGTGAATTACTCAACAGCTGTTATACAATGTAAAAATACCCACAAAAAAGTTATGTAAACAGGAAGGGGGTAGTTTTTTGGCGAAGTTTAAGGTACTATAGAGATGTAAAGTATGTATGGATGGGAGATTAACATGAAAAAAATAACAAAAATATTTTTTATAATTATATTAATATTTAGCACTACATTAAATGGATTTGCATTAGATTTTCAGTCAAATGCTAAAGCTGCCATACTAACTGATGAAGAAGGAAATGTATTATATGAAAAAAATGGGAACGAAATATATGCTCCTGCTAGTATAACTAAGCTTATGACCTATTTACTTACTATGGAATATAGGGATAAGGGGCTAGTATCCTATGATCATATGGTTACCATAACTAAACATGCATCTAATGAGAGGGGATCCACATATTGGTTGGTTGAAGGAGAAAAATTAACATTAAAGGAACTAATAGATGCCATGATGGTAGCTTCTGCTAATGATGCCACTATGGCCATAGCCGAATATATAGGTGGTAGTGAAGAAGAATTTGTAAAAATGATGAATGATAGGGCACTAGAACTTGGAATGAAAAATACTCGCTTTGAAAATCCTAATGGAATGCCTGAAGAAGGTATGGGAAATTTAATGTCTGCAAAGGACATTAACATATTGGCCAAGTATTTAATAAGGAATTATAAAGATGAATTGTTAACCCTTACGTCAATGAAAACATTAGTAAATGAAAAGAGAAGATTTAGAAAAGATAATACTAATAAATTATTGAAAGTAATGCCACAGGTAGATGGATTAAAGACAGGATATACAGATGAAGCCGGATATTGCCTAGTTTCCACCATGCCAGCTAAGGGGTTTAGGCTAATAAGTGTGATTATGGGAACTAATAATGACTATGAAAGGGTAAAGGAAAGTAAGTCCTTATTGGAATTTGGAGACAATAACTTTAAAAAGCAAAAGGTAGTAGATATGGAGAGGGATAAATATACTATGAACTTATTTAATGAAGAAAAAGTTCCTGTAGAAATTGTTCCAAAGGAGAATATTTGGAGGGTAAGTCCTCATAAATATGTAAAGAGTCAAAACATAATTATTCCAGAGAATACCTACTGGAAAGTAAAAAAGGGTCAAGTGGTAGGAAATTTGGAATTAGAATTATATAATTCGGAAAGAATAAGAGTAGATCTAGTAAGCAATGAGGATAAGACCATTCCTCCAGGTGTATTTTTTAGGAATATATTCACCATATTAGGATGTGCAATTAAAAGTGCCATTTTAGGGTTGACAAACTAGACTAGTAACTTTAATATATAGGTATGTAATGCACCCGTAGCTCAGCGGATAGAGCGTCGGTTTCCTAAACCGTGCGTCGGAGGTTCGATTCCTCTCGGGTGCACCAGAATATAAGTCTCATTTTCCTTGATTTTTCAAGGAAGATGAGGTTTTTTATTTTGAGGGGGATTTTCAGTTGGTTGCTAGTTGTTTCTAAAAAATACTGGTTGTCGTCGTCGTTTCGACGTCAAAAGGACGTCGTGGAGGAATTGATGGATGTTAAGGATTGCAAGGGAAGAGGATTTGTGGATCGATGAGTTGGTGGCAAAATAGTATTTAATATAATTGTAGATAAGAAAATACAAAAAATGAGAAGAAGAAATAAAATTAATATATCTCCTCTTCTCATTATATTTTTATTACTACTTATTCTAATAATAGGTTTAGAAAATATATAATTATATTTATTGTTTATGATTGTAATGATAGTGCAAAGAGCTAGAGAGTAGGAGTATTTTGTATGTATGGTGAAAGCAGTTGGTTTCCTTTGGGAGTTAGAAAAATGAAAATATTATTTTGTGGAGAGTGCAGCTAGTTGTGATTATTGTTACGACATCGCTAGGGTTTTGTAGAGGATTCGTATGATATTAGTGATTTTAAGGAGAGAAAGTTTACAGATTGATGATTTTGGTGCAATGTAGCTATATCCAAGAAATAAAAAAGAGAAAATAAAATCAATATTTATCTCTCTTTTAATTATATTTTTATCACTTACCGTAGAGAGGTTGTACCTCTTCTACCATACTGAAAGTATGAAATAGATGAAAATGGTGTAATAGTCAGCCTGTAATGAACATAAGCTAAAAGCCATTTCAAACCACCTAGGATAAGTGAATAAGCTCATAGTTTTGCCTCCTAATATTTAATATATTCAGTTTTGAATGTATTACTTATTGATAGTTTACCATGTGATTACAGAAAAATCAATATAAAATCATGCTGAAATCAAGTTATTGCAACAGGTTTAGTGCATGTTATAATTATATTTTTATTATTTAAATCCTTATAAGGATTTGAAATTGTTTTGTGAGGGATTTTCAGTTAATTGCTAGTTATTTCTGAAAAATCTTAGTTGTCGTTGTTACGATGTCGCGGAGGATTTGGTGAGTGGTAGGGATTGCAAAGATTTAAATAAGATTCAGGAGTAATCTTATTTTATTATAAGGTGAACTAGTTAAATATTTACAATAGAAAATATAAAGTGATATAATTGGTGGGATGCAAATTGGATAATATTGGTGAAAAAATGCTAAATGTGAGGTATAATGTATAAGAAGAATAAAGGATAGAGGGGTTAAGCATGAGTTGGGATAATGTAGTATTTACAACTGTATTTTTAATTGTTTTTGCAGCTATAACATCTTTTATATTGTTTGTACAGAGTAAAGTGTCAAAAAAGGATTGGATTAAAGAAGATATTGAAACTCAAGATGAGATTTCGAAAATAAATAAAGAAATAGTAGAAGAATTCGAGGATAATGCACTAAAAATGATGGCTAGAAATCTTGCTGAGCTTAGAGAGTATTATATAATAAGTAAACAACAAGCTCGAAAAACTTTCTTCAGTGCAAGTCTTTTTAGCTCCATTGGTTTTGTAATCTTACTTCTTGGAATTGTAGCAATCTTTATAAAAGAAGATAAAGACGTAGCAAAATATACAATAATTTCTAGTATGATAACTGATTCTATTGCTGGGTTGTTTTTTTGGATGTATACAAAATCTTTAAATCAATTAAATTTGTATCATGATAGTTTAAGGCAAACAGAAAAATATGCAATTGCTATAAATGCTTGTGAAAAAGTATCTGTTAGAAATAGAGATGTTATTTTAGTAGATATTATTCAAAAGATGATTCAGAGTGAAAAAAATTTAGATATTAGTGGAGGATTAGATGAAAATAATTAGTAAATTAATTTTTATTATTTTAATAGGATTTGCAATTTACACATCTATTCAAGCTCAAGATACAATAGAATCTTTAGAAGAATATAGAACACAAGAATTGAATCCAGCGACAAGAGTTGTAAATAAGGCGTTTGAATCTATAGATGAATCTTTGGGGGTAGAGGTTATAGATTCAGAAAAAAACAAGAAAAATAATTCTATGATAGCTATATTATGTGGAGTATTATTATATGATACAGAGAAAGCTGGAAATCTTTTTGAATTATGTTCATTAGGTACATTATTATGGATTATGGTATCAGGAATTTTAATAAGATTTATATATACGCGAGTAAAGGAAGGCTACTTAAATCCATGGTTAATGGTCTTGGCTGTTGCTGCTTTTTTGATAGCACT
The DNA here is from genome assembly GCF_025210435.1 of Anaeromicrobium sp. GTDB lineage: Bacteria > Bacillota > Clostridia > Peptostreptococcales > Thermotaleaceae > Anaeromicrobium. Next base: position 348 of record NZ_JAOART010000001.1, on the reverse strand, counting down.
ATTACAGGGGCTTTATTTAGGGCAATTTGTATTGTTAATAATTCTTGCAGTAGCAATAGGTGTGTTTAAATTAGCTGTAGATTGATTGAGTGAAGAGGAAAGAGCATATATGTAAAATGGTACCTATAGAATGGACACTTTGAAAAAAAGTGTTTAGACTATGGGTACTTTTTTTATACAATATAATATAAGAATAGGAGGCTATTAAATGAGCAAAATTTTATTCACTAAAGAAGATATTAAAAAAACTTAATAATAATAAAAATGTTTTAAAAGTTAGCGAACGTGCAATTACATACACTTATGAATTTAAGGTGTTATTTATAGATGAATATATAAAAGGAAAAT